>CASGVX010000174.1 GCA_949346185.1 uncultured Lachnospiraceae bacterium | reverse complement strand
TTCAAACATATTCGTGGCAAATTCAAATCCGGATATTTCCTTAATCCCCGGATAATTCTCCACCTTGGGAGTATTGACAATCTGCCCCCCGTAACTCTTTCCCTCCAAGACCAGCACCCGTCTGCCGGCCCGCAGGGCGTAGATGGCACTAGAAAGCCCCGCCGGACCTGCACCGATTACAATCACGTCATACATACCATCACCATGCCTTTTTACACTTTTCCCATAAATTTCAATATATTTGCCTTGGGCTGGGCTCCCACCGTGGTGTCCACCACTTCCCCGTTCTTCACCAAGGCAAGCATAGGAATACTCATCACGCCGTACTTCTGCGCCAACTCCTGATTCTCGTCTACATTAACTTTTGCAATCTTCACATCATCCACTTCCATTGCAATCTCCTCCAGAACCGGTCCAAGCATCTGGCAGGGGCCGCACCAAGTCGCCCAGAAATCAATAAGCACCGGCTTGTCGGACTGCATGACCTCTGCTTCAAAATTTTCCTTTGACAAATGTACGATATCCATTTGACTACCTCCTGTTCAAAAACACTATTGACTGTGACTATTCACAGCAACTATTGACTTTCCACTATTCTACTCTCTGTGAGCCATACATAGTACCACGGATTTATCATGCCCAATTTACGGCAGCTTATCCCTTATTTCCTCACCTTGATATGGGTCTCCCGAAGCTGGGTCTCGGACACCTCCCCCGGTGCGCCGCACATCAAGTCCTGGGCATTTCCATTCATAGGGAAGGGGATGACCTCCCGAATATTTTCCTCATTGCGGAGAAGCATAATCATTCGGTCAACCCCCGGCGCCATTCCCGCATGGGGCGGCGCGCCAAACTGAAATGCATTGTACAGCGCTCCAAACTTCTGCTGCAAATCTTCCTCCGTATATCCCGCAATCTCAAACGCCTTTACCATCACATCCATATCATGGTTTCGCACGGCGCCAGAAGAAAGCTCAATGCCGTTGCACACAATATCATACTGATATGCCAGAATTTCCTCCGGCTCCTTCGTATTCAACGCCTCCAAACCACCCTGTGGCATGGAGAATGGATTGTGGGTAAAGATGTATTTCTTCTCTTCCCGGTCGTACTCATACATGGGAAAATCATTGATATAGCAGAAGCGGTATGCATTTTTCTCCAAGAGATCCAGACGCTCTCCCAGCTCCGTTCGAATCTGTCCCGCATAGAGGGCGGCCAGTTCCTCCCGGTCAGCGATAAAGAAAATGGTATCTCCCACTTCCAGCCCTGCCTTCTCTTTGATTTCCGTCTTCATGTCCTCTGGAATGAACTTATCGATAGGTCCCTTGTAACTCATATCTTCCTTCACTTCCAAGTACCCCAGACCGCCCATGCCGATAGACTGGGCAAACTTCAATAACTTCTCATGCTGCCCCTTGGACAGCTTGGCATGCACGTTAATGGCGCGCACCGTCTTGCCGTGGAAGGGCTTGAAGGTACATCTCTGGAAGAAATCCGTCACATCCACGATGCGCAGCGGATTCCGCAAATCCGGCTTATCCGTGCCAAACTCCAGCATGGCCTGCTTATAACTGATTACGGGATAGGGTGCCTTCGTCACCTCCGCCCCCTCCGGCGCAAATTTCTCAAACGTGGCAGACAGCACTTCCTCCCCCACCCGGAATACGTCCTCCTGAGTGGCAAAGCTCATCTCGAAATCCAGCTGGTAAAACTCTCCCGGGGAGCGATCTGCTCTGGCATCCTCATCACGGAAGCAGGGGGCAATCTGGAAGTATTTGTCAAACCCGGATGCCATCAGCAACTGCTTATACTGCTGGGGCGCCTGGGGAAGGGCATAAAACTTACCCTTGAATTTCCGGGATGGCACAATGTAATCCCTAGCTCCCTCCGGGGAGGATGCACAGAGTATGGGCGTCTGGATTTCCAGAAATCCCATCTCCGTCATTTTTTCCCTGAGATAGGCAATCACATTGGAACGGAAAATCATATTGTCCCGCACCTTGGCATTGCGCAAATCCAGATAGCGGTATTTCAAGCGCACGTCCTCCCTTGTCTCCTTGGAGGTGATAACCTCGAAAGGCAGCTGCCGGTAAACCTTGCCCAGAATCTCCACCTTATGGGCTTCCAATTCAATCGTTCCCGTAGGAATCTTGGGATTATATGTCTCCTCATCCCTATTCTGAATCACGCCCTCCACGCTGATGCATTCCTCTCTGGCAATCCCCTCCAGCAGGGACGTATCCCGCATCACCACCTGCATTACGCCATACATATCCCGCAAATCCACGAAGGATACGCCGCCGTGATCCCTAATATTTTCCACCCATCCGGCTATCTTTAACTCCTTCTCCACATCCTTCTCCGTAATCTGATCCATTGTTCTGTCACGATAACTATTTCCTATATTTGTCTGCATCGTCTTCCTCCTTTATATCGGACAAACCCCCTATAGAAAAAGAGAAGTTCGCCCTAAACTATGTTCAGGACGAACTTCCTTCTATCAAGTCCGCGGTACCACCCGAATTACTGTACTCAGTCACTCAACGGTTATATAAAACCTCGCTCCATAACGCAGAGTCTGCGGCGCACCTACTGGAAAAATGCTGATTCTACTATCGTAGAAATCCCGCCGCCGTCACAAAATATGGTGGCAACGCATTTCTCTTTTCAGATTGCGGCTGCATGCCCGACAATTCTTCCATCATCCTATCACTGCCAGACAAGGGCGCTGGCATCTAAGAAAAGCCAGTGCTTTGGAGTGTTATTCACATCCATTCACTTTGCAGGGCTCGCACCATCCCCCGCTCTCTGGAAACGATAATGAACGCTACTTCTCTCCGTCATCGCCATATAAACATAAATTATAGCGGGATTTGACCCGGATGTCAACCATATTTCTCAAATGAACAAGACATCCATATTCTTGCCGCCCTCCCATAAATATGATATGATGGACAATTATGTAATACACTGTTTACAATTCTTACAAGCATAGGAGGTTTGCAATATGGCATCACGCATTAAAAATATGACAGAGGGAAGACCGGCCTCCCTCATTCTCACCTTCGCCCTGCCCCTGATGATTGGCAATATTTTCCAGCAGTTCTACACCGTGGTAGATACCATGGTGGTGGGAAAAGCCCTAGGCGTCACCGCTCTGGCGGCCATCGGCGCGGCAGACTGGATGAATTGGATGATGCTTGGCATCATCCAAGGCATCACCCAAGGGTTTGGCATTCTCATGGCGCAGGAATTTGGCGCAGGAAAATACAAGGAGCTCCGCAAGTCCATCGGCTGTTCCGCCACCTTATCCCTGCTGTCCTCCCTGCTGCTCCTATGTGCCGGACAGCTGATTGCCCGCCCCGTACTGGAACAATTGCAGACGCCATCGGCAATCATAGGCAATGCCCTGCTCTATCTGCGCATCATGTATCTGGGCGTCCCCATAGTCATATCATACAACCTCTTTGCCACCATCCTGCGCTCTCTGGGAGATAGCAGAACGCCCCTGCTGGCCATGGTTGCCGCCGCCATCATCAATATTGGGCTGGATCTGCTATTCGTACTTGTCTTTGGATTGGGAATCGGCGGTGCGGCAGCGGCTACCCTCATTGCCCAACTATTCTCCAGCCTCTTCTGCCTCTGCCATATCCGCAAGATTGAAATCCTCAGCCTTCGCCCCTCTGATTTCAGTTTGCGGAGCCATCGACCCGCCAGGCTCCTCATGCTAGGCTCTCCCATGGCATTTCAGAACGCCATCATATCCATTGGCGGGATGATCGTGCAATCTGTCGTCAATGGCTTCGGCGTGATTTTCATCGCCGGATTTACCGCTACCAATAAACTTTACGGCGTGCTGGAAGTGGCTGCCACATCCTACGGCTACTCCATGGTGACATATGCGGGGCAGAACCTGGGCGCAGGCAAAATAGGCCGCATTCGCAAGGGCGCCAGAGCCGCCATCTTGATTTCCCTGCTGACTTCTGGCCTGATTGCCATCATCATGTTGTTAGGGGGCAGGGCTATCTTAAGCTGCTTTATTTCAGGAACGCCGAAGGAAATGGAACAGACCTTGCAGATTGCCTACCGCTACCTTGCCATTATGAGCATCTTCCTGCCCATCCTCTATCTCCTCCACGTAATACGCTCCACCATCCAAGGCATGGGGAACACCGTGCTTCCCATGATCTCCGGCATTGCGGAATTTATCATGCGAACCGCAACCGCCATCCTTCTGCCCATGGCAATCGGCGAGACTGGCATCTTCTATGCGGAAGTCATGGCATGGGCCGGTGCGGACCTGATTCTAGTCAGCAGCTATTTCGTTACAATCAGAAGGGCGCAAAATGATTCCACGCAGGAAAGCACCTCGCCATACATAAGAAAAGAGGATGCATAAATGCATCCTCCGACTCCCTGCCTAGGTATAGGGAAAACTATTATTTCTACATTGCTGCGTAATCTCGGAAAATATCTCCCTGACACATCTGCCAGAGAATAGCCATGGCTATCACTAGCGAAGCAGGGAAAGCACGCCCTGTGTTGCCTGATTCGCCTGAGCCAGCATAGACTGGCCAGCCTGCTGAAGGATAGATTTCGCAGAATAAGTAACCATCTCCTTCGCCATGTCAACGTCACGAATCTTGCTCTCAGATGCCTGCAGGTTCTCAGCCATGTTGTCTGCATTGGCAATGGTGTGATCCAGTCTGTTCTGCAGCGCACCCAGTTTCGATCTCTGCTGTGATACAAGGGAAAGTGCCTTGTTCACGGTCGAAATCAGAGGTGAAATGTCTTTACCAGCCGTCTTGCCTTTTACTTTATCTGCAATCGCAGTAGTGGTTACACCAAGTTTATCGCTGCTCATTGCGCTAATGCTGAACGTAATCAACTGAGTAGCATTTGCGCCAACCTGAAGCACCTTATTGGAGAATCCACCGGAAAGAAGCTTCATGGTGTTGAACTCT
>CASGVX010000173.1 GCA_949346185.1 uncultured Lachnospiraceae bacterium | reverse complement strand
GTGATGAAGTATGCTATGACTTTGGATGGGAAGATTGCCTGTGACAATGGAAAGAGCCAGTGGGTGACGGGAGAGAGAGCCAGGGCTCATGTGCAGGAGACTAGGAATGCCCTGGCGGGAATTATGGTGGGAATTGGCACGGTGCTTGCGGATGATCCTAGTTTGACCTGCCGGATTCCCGGGGGAAGGAATCCCGTCCGCATCATTGCTGACAGTCATCTCCGCATTCCGCTGGAATCAAAATTAGTGCAGACGGCCAAGGAGGTTGCCACCATTGTGGCGGCCACGGAAGAGGGATGTTCTAACTATGCTGACAAATGCCATGCTTTGGAAAAACTAGGCGTGAAAGTCCTAGCCGTGCCGGGGGGAGGTTCCGTGGAGGGGGATGGCTGCGTCGCCTCGGCGAGAGAATGCTTGGATTTGAATGCTTTGATGAAGATGCTGGGGAACCAGGGGATTGATGGCATTCTGCTGGAGGGAGGCGCTGCTTTGCATCACGGCGCCCTGTGGGCAGGTATCGTCCAGAAGATTCAGGTATATATTGCTCCGAAAATATTTGGGGGAGGAGGCTCTTTCACTCCGGTGCGGGGACTGGGGGTGGAAGAACCCTCAGGGGCATTTCTCTTTAAAAACCGCAGGATTACGGATTTTGGGGAGGATATTCTTCTGGAGTATGATTGTCAGAGGAGGCAATGAGATTGCTTGATCGTATCGGAAATGCGCGAGAGGAGATGGTAGCGATGTTTACAGGAATTGTGGAGGAGATGGGAAGGATAAAATCCATCCGCCAAGGGAATCATTCGGCAGAGCTTGCCATAGAGGCTTCCGAGGTGCTGGAGGGGAGCAGGGTTGGCGACAGCATTGCTGTGAATGGGGTATGCCTCACGGTGACCTCCTTGGGATCCGGGGAATTTAAGGCAGACGTGATGGCGGAGACCTTGAGGCGGAGCTCGCTGGGGAGTCTGAGCCGGGGCAGCCAGGTGAATCTGGAACGTGCCATGGCTGCGGATGGAAGATTTGGGGGGCATATTGTGTCCGGCCACATCGATGGCACCGGCACCATTGATTCCATGAAGAGAGAGGGCAATGCCGTGTGGGTCACGGTTGACACCCCGGCACGGCTGCTAAAATATATTGTGGAGAAGGGTTCTATTGCCATTGATGGCATCAGCCTGACGGTGGCGGCGGTGACGGAGAGCGGTTTTTCCGTGTCTCTGATTCCCCACACGGGAGCGGAGACCACGTTGCTCCAGAGAAAGCCGGGAGATATGGTGAATCTGGAAAATGATGTGATTGGAAAATATGTGGAGCGGCTTCTGAGTTTCGGGAGAGATGAAAAGGAAATGGGGGAGGGGCAGAGCAATATTACCATGGATTTTCTTGCGAAGCACGGGTTTTGATAAGTAAATAGAGGAATGCGCTACTCTGTGGCGAAGATTTCTATCAGTTGAAAGGGGAGGAATAATTATGGAAACAACTTTTCACACGATTGATGAATTGCTGGAGGATATCAGGAATGGAAAGATTGTGGTGGTCATTGACGATGAGGACAGGGAAAACGAAGGGGATGTGATATGCGCCGCCCAGTTTGCCACCACGGAGAATGTGAATTTCATGGCATCCTATGCCAAGGGGCTCATCTGCATGCCCATGGATGAGGAGTATACGGACAGATTGGGGCTGCACCAGATGTGCGAGGTGAATACGGACAATCATTGCACCGCCTTTACCGTGTCCATTGACTACAAGGATACGGAGACGGGGATTTCTGCCTACGAGCGTTCCATCACTGCTATGAAGACGGTAGCGCCGGGGGTGAGGCCGGAGGATTTCCGCACGCCGGGGCATATGTTTCCCCTTCAGGCAAAAAAGGGAGGGGTGCTGGAGCGGAACGGCCACACGGAAGCCACGGTGGATCTGGTAAGATTGGCGGGGCTGGCGCCTGTGGGGCTTTGCTGCGAGATTATGCGGGATGATGGGTATATGGCGAGAACCCCGGAACTGCTGGCTTTTGCGGAAAAGCACCAACTAAAAATCGGTCGCATTGCAGATCTGGTGCAGTACCGCAAGGAGCATGAGGTTTTGGTGGAATGCGTGGCAAAAGCGAAGATGCCCACCCGCTATGGAGAGTTTACCATCCATGGCTATGTGAATAAGCTGAATGGGGAACATCATGTGGCGCTGGTGAAGGGGGATATCACTGACGGGGCGCCGGTGCTGTGCCGGGTGCATTCGGAATGCCTGACGGGGGATGCCCTTGGATCCGCCAGATGCGACTGCGGACAGCAGTATGACGCCGCTATGAAGATGATTGCCAAGGAGGGCAGGGGGGTTCTGCTCTATATGCGTCAGGAGGGCAGGGGGATTGGCCTCATTAATAAGATTCGGGCGTATGAGCTGCAGGATCATGGCAGGGATACGGTGGATGCCAACCTAGAGTTGGGATTTCCCGAGGATGCCCGGGATTATACCATTGGAACCCAGATATTGGTAGACTTGGGAATCCGGGAACTGCGGCTTATGACCAATAATCCTTTGAAGGTATATGGGTTGTCAGGATATCGCTTGGAGATCGTGGAGAGGGTTCCCATTGAGATGGAGCCCGGGGAATATGACTCCTTCTACCTGAAGACGAAGAAGGATCGGATGGGTCATCTTTTGAACAATGTAGATTAGAGGTTGCTATTCACAGCCATTCACCAACCATCGGGAGAAGAAGTATGGCAGCAGTGTGGCAATATCGTGTCTATGCGCCGCATGGCACGAGTTGCTATTAAATAAAATGCGGCGCAGAAAAGAGGATGATTATGAGAGTATTAGAAGGAAATGTAGTGGCAGATGGAGCGAAGATTGGCATCGTGGGAGCCAGATTCAATGAATTTATCGTATCTAAGCTGATTAGCGGCGCACAGGACGGCTTGGTGCGCCATGGGGTCAGGGAGGAGGATATTACGCTGGCCTGGGTTCCCGGGGCTTTTGAGATCCCGCTGGTGGCAAAGAAGATGGCTCTGTCGGGGAAATATGATGCGGTTATCTGTCTGGGCGCAGTAATTCGGGGAGCGACTAGCCACTATGACCATGTGTGCGCTGAAGTTTCCAAGGGAATTGCGGCAGTTGGCTTGGAGGCGGGGATTCCCGTGATGTTTGGCGTGGTGACCACGGATAATATCGAGCAGGCTATTGAGAGGGCGGGCACCAAGGCTGGAAATAAGGGATATGACTGTGCGCTGGGAGCCATTGAGATGATTAATCTGGCGAAACAGCTGGGTTAATGTGGCGCTGTTATTTATGGTCGATGTGAAAGGATGATTTCCCATTATCTATCAATATTATAAAGCAAATCGCCAGTTGCAAAGGAACTGGCGATTTGCTATACTATATAGTTAGAGATGTCACTCTTTATGAGTGGCTTTGCATGGCGGTTGAAAGAATACTTTACAGTGAGATGGGGGATTATGATGTCAGAAAAGGACAGAGTTGCTACAGTGATTCGGGAGACGGGGGAAACTAGGATTCAGATTACCCTGAATCTGGACGGCACGGGACAGGCAGACATTCACACAGGCATTGGCTTTTTTGACCATATGCTGAATAGTTTTTCCAGACATGGGCTCTTTGATCTGGAGGTGACGGTGGAGGGGGATTTGGAAGTGGATTCCCATCACACCATCGAGGATACGGGAATTGTGCTGGGGCAGGTAATTTCCGAGGCTTTGGGTGACAAGAGGGGGATTCGGCGCTTTGGCAATTTTGTGCTGCCCATGGATGAGGCGCTGCTTCTGTGCGCCCTGGATTTATCCGGCAGGCCATATTTGAATGAGAATATGAAGTTTGCGGCACCCAAGCTAGGGGAGTTTGACACGGAGATGGTACATGAGTTCTTTTATGCCGTCAGCTATAGCGCTGGCATGAACCTTCATCTGAAAATGCTGGATGGAGAAAATACCCACCATATCATCGAGGCGGCATTCAAGGCCTTCGCCAAGGCTCTGGACGAGGCTGTTTCCTATGATGAGAGGATTGGGGACGTGCTGTCTACGAAGGGAAAGCTCTGAGGTCGGCTCCCTTTGCAGAGGCAGACGATATTTGCGGAAGAAGCTGGCAGCACTCGGTGCGGATTTCTTTTGCAGAAGTGAGGTAGAAGATGAAGAGAAAGAAACTGATTCCGTTTATCAATGCGGAAAATGAGATGGCAAACAGCGTGGTTCATCTGGCAGACCGCTATTCCTGCCAGGGAGCGGATGAGTTATATTTATATAATTTTACCGGAGATGAGAAGTCGAGGGAGGAGTTTCTCGCCACGGTGCGAGCAGCGGAAAAGCAGATTGACATTCCCTTTATGGCGGGCATCTATGTCAGCCGTTTCGAGGATGCGAAGAAGGCTTTGTATACCGGGGCTTCCCAAGTGGTCATCCGAAAGGCGCTTTTGCCGGAGGAGAAGGAACTTCGGGAGATTTTTGCCCGCTTTGGGAAAGAAAAGCTAGTTGTGGAGATTGACATGAAGGCTGATTTTCACACGGCAGAGCAGCTGGATTCGCTGTATGAATTGGGATTTGGCACTGCCATCCTGAAGCATATTAATACCACGAAGAGTTTTGAGGAGGCCATCAGGGGCACGAAAATGAAGGTGCTGATTCGGGATGGCTTGGTGAGAAATGATCTGGCAGAGCTCTTGTCCCATGATACGGTGGAGGCGGTGCTCACCAATTATTTTGAGGAGAAGGACATCTACAAGGCAAAGCGTGCTTTGAAAAAGCAGGGGCTGGATGTGGAGGTCTTTGAGAGCATGATTGACTTTGGGGATTTTAAGTTGAATGATCAAGGGCTGATTCCGGCAGTGGTGCAGGATTACCGCACGGGAGATGTCTTGATGGTAGGCTACATGAACAAGGAATCCTATGGCAAGACGATTAAGACGGGGAGGATGACCTATTACAGCCGGAGCAGGCAGGAGATTTGGCTGAAAGGGGAGACTTCCGGACATTTTCAGTATGTAAAAAGCCTGATG
>CASGVX010000172.1 GCA_949346185.1 uncultured Lachnospiraceae bacterium | reverse complement strand
AGATGGAGATTCCAGCAAGCAAAATGTGAAGATTTATTTCTTAACAGTTCCTTAGGGCATGTGAGGCAGAGCAGATGGCGGGCTATATATTGAATGAAGAGAGGTTTATGGAGGACTCCTTTTGCAATCTTAATAATTCTTAATAAGTTCTTTTGTTTTTCTTAAAAATTACGTGATATAGTAATATAATAACAAACAAGGAGGGCTATCTATGGAGGGACGCAAGGTTATTTGGAGGAGAGGAGCATTTGCTGCCATGCTGGCAGCAGCGGGGGTATTTTTCATTAGCGGTGAAAGGGCTGATGCTGCCCGGGAACCAGAAATAATAGGGCAGGAGAGGGTGATTTACCTGGATGGAAAGGATGAGATTTCCGTGCAGGGGGATGACATTCGGTCGGTGGCGTATTCCTCTGATTCAGCGGATGTGGCATCTGTGAGCGGAAGCGGCACGGTCACGCCTGTAAAAGAGGGGGCGGCGAAGATTCAGGCAAAAGTCACTTATGGGGCAGAAGGGAAATTGCAGACGAAAGAATTATCCTATGATTTGCGGGTGATAGATAGTTCTGCCAATTATTTTAAGTATAAGAGTGGCAGGATCGTCGGTCTGACTATCAAGGGGAAGATGTTGAAGGAAGTGTACATTCCCGGCTACCATGGCAATACGAAAGTAACTGCCGTGCAGGAAAATGTTTTCGATGATAATCAGGCGGTGGAAAAGGTGTTCCTATCTGACTGCTTGGAATATTTGGATTATTATGACTGGGAGGACGAAGAGTACACATCTTCCATATTCGATGGCTGTACTAATCTAAGGGAACTTCACATTGGAGCCGGGCTGAAGAATCTGGGGTATCTGGAAAATATATCATCTCTGGAAAAGATTACAGTGCATCCGGGAAATCTGCATTTTCAAGTGAAGGATCATGTTCTTTTCTCCGGCGATACGCTGGTGTGCTATCCGGCGGGAAAGGCCGATACATCCTATACGGTGCCGGAAAACGTGGTCAGGGTAGAGAATTACGCTTTTTCCGGGGCATTGCGGCTTGCAAAAGTTAAGTTTACTGATCATCTGAAATATATCGGCAAGTCGGCATTTCAAAAAACAGGGCTGGTAGAAGTGCGACTGCCTTTGGAGGTAAACTTGGGAGTCAACGCATTCCGAGACTGCAGCAAGCTAGGCAAGGCCATGCTTCCCAATATATTGGAGCCTTCCGGAAGGGTATTTATGAACTGCGATGCCTTGAAGACGGTAATCGTACCAAATACGGCGAAGAAAGTCTACGGCGAAAACTTTTATGGATGCTCCAGCTTGGAGGGCTTCCAGATTACGGATGGGGATAGTCAGTTTATCGTAAAGGATGATGTTCTTTTCGGAAATTATGGCGCTGATTTGGCGGTTTATCCCATGGGGAAGAAAAACTCCAGCTACGCTGTTCCCTCTGGCACGGAATTGATTCGAAGGGAAGCATTTGCCAGTGCAGAGAATTTGAAAAAGATTGAGTTAAATGGAAGTTTGAGGTATATCGAGTGCAAGGCATTTGAGGACTGCAAGTCTCTTACCGGCATTCGCATTCCTAAAAAAGCATATCTCATGAATAGTCCCGCGCAATGTTTCTGGGGATGCAGAAATTTGAAAGCAATTAGCGTGGATGCCAAGAATAAGAATTATTCCTCTGTGAAAGGAGCGCTGCTAGATAAATCTAAGGAAACCGTATATTGCTATCCCCAGGCCAAGAAGGCGAAAAAGTACTCGTTGCCCAAAAGCGTTGTCTATATCGAGCAATACGCATTTATGGATAATCGGTATCTTCAGAAATTGACAATGGGAAAAAAGGTGGAGGCAATCGAGAAGATGGCGTTTTTCCGCATGAAGGCATTAAGGCATGTCGCAATGCCGTCTAAGTTGCGAATAATTGGAGACAGCGCCTTCCGCAATTGCACAAAGCTGCAGAAAATCGCTATTCCCAGCAAGGTGAAGAAATTAAGTGAAACCGTTTTTTCCGGCTGTACCGCACTGAGAGAGGCAGTGATAGGGAAATCTGTGAAGTATGTGCAAAAGGGCGCTTTTCAGAATTGCAAGAGCCTGAGGAAACTTACATTCAAGGGCAGGAAATGGATGGACTGGCTTGACTATGACCCTGTGTTTGTCAAGACGGGCAGCAAGAATTATGGGAAATTGGTGGTTCATATGCCCAAGTGTACTGAAAAGCAGAGGAGGAAGTGCAGAAAAGTCCTGAAGACGGCAGGGCTTCACAAGAGGGCAAAAATCAAGTTTGCGAAGAAATAGACAGAAAAGGAGAGATTTCATGAAAAAGAGTATAGATTATTTGAAGAAAAAAGGCTGGATTGCTGCCGTGGCATTTTCGCTGGGAGCGTTTTGGATTGGCAGTGGGACAGCATCAATGGCTGAGGAGCGGCCAATGACATCGAGAGGGACAGCATCTGTCATTGGCGGAGAATCAGGAGCAAGTGATGTGAGAACTGCTGCGGAAGGAGGGATAGAAGGGACGAGGCCTGCCATCGCAGGGCATCAGAAGGTGCTTTACCGGGACAGCGGGGATAAGATTACCGTGCTTGGGAAAGGCATCCAGTCTGTCCAGTATTCCTCTGGCAATGAGAATGTGGCAGTGGTGAGCGATGCCGGGGTGGTCTCGGGCGTGGATGAGGGAGCGACTGAAATCATTGCCCAGATTCAATATGAAGAGGGTGGCGAGACGAAGAGAGAACAGTTATCCTATAAATTGAAGGTGATTGATGATTTTACCAATTATTTTGACTTCTACAATGGGGATGTGAAAAATCTCACGGAGAAGGGAAAGACACTGAAGGAGATGTATCTGCCCGACTATTGCAATGATATCAGGGTAAAGAGCGCCCAGTGGGAGAAGATTCTGTGTAGGAATGGAGTGGTAGAGAAGGTCTTTCTGTCGGACTATATGGAATTATTCTTTGAGGACGGCATCAGCAATGGGTCCGTTGCCCCTAAGAATTTGAGGCACATTTCTCTGGGAAAAGATCTGAGGGGATTTGGGGCTTTGAATGGCGCATCTTCCTTGGAAAGTTTTGCGGTTCATCCCGAGAATAAGAGCTTTACGGTGTCAGATCAGGTCTTGTTTCGTGAGGATGCGCTCAACTGCTATCCGGCGGCAAAAAAGGATGCTGCCTACACAGTGCCTTCCTATGTGAAGGAAATATATCCATATGCTTTTTCCGGGGCAAAGAACCTGGCAAAGGTATCTCTTCCCAAGGGATTGGAGTATATATATCAAAGCGCCTTCGAATATGCCGGATTGACAGAGGTCGCCATACCGGAGCGCACACATCTGTCAGAGAATGCCTTTGCTGGCTGTGGAAAGCTGCAAAAAGTGCTTTTGCCACGTACGATTTATATGTGTTTTCCTGTATTTAAGGATTGTCCTGTTCTCAAGACTGTCATTGTGCCGAATAAGGCAGATGACTTGAATGGCCGGTGCTTTGAGAATTGTCCCAGTCTGATAGAATTTCAGGTGTCTCCGGGAGCAAGCGATTATCAGGTAGAGAATGGCGTTCTCCTCAGGAGAAGTACGAGGCAATTGGTGGCATATCCCATGGGAAAGAAAGATGCCAGTTACACGGTGCCCAAGGGAATAAAGAGTATTGGCACGGGTGGATTTTATGGTGCGGCGAATTTAAAGAAGATTACGCTGGACGATGCGTTGCTTCAAATTCATGCGGATGGATTTGCGAATTGCGGCGCATTGGAAAGGATACGGATTCCCAGAAGGGTGAAGCATATTGATTTTCCCACTTTTGGAAATGATATAGGAGTGTTTTGGGGATGTGATTCCCTGAGAGAGATTACGGTGGATTCCCAGAATAAATATTTCTCCTCTTCCAAGGGCGTTATGTACGACAAACCCGGGAAAACCTTGCTCGTTTACCCCATGGCAAAGAGAGGAAAGAAGTTTGCCGTGCCGAAAAAAGTCACCACCATTTCTAATAGATCCATTGCTTACACGAGATTTCTGCAGAAGGTGGTAATGGGGAATCATGTGAAATCAGTTGGGCAGAGGGCATTTATAGGGGGAAGGTCTTTAAAGGCTGTGGCTCTTTCCGCCAAATTAAAGAAGTTGGACTCCCGCTGTTTTGAGGGGTGCAAGAAACTGACGAAAGTCGTCCTGCCAGATCGGCTGGTCATGGTAAGACGGCGTCTCTTCGCACATTGTACAGGTCTTCGGGAAGTGGTATTGGGAAAGAACGTGAAGACAATAGACAGTCAGGCTTTTTATGACTGCAAGAACTTGCGGAAGGTGGTTTTTAAGGGGAAGAAATGGCTGGGAATGTCTTATCTTAATAAATTGAGCGACGTTGGTTCCAGCTGTCCCTTCTATCTGGCGGGGAGCAAGAAGTACAGCAGGCTGACGGTGCAGATTCCCAAGTGTACCAAGTCCCAGAAGAAGAAATGCAAAAAAGTATTATGGGGGAATGGGCTGCACAAGAAGGCAAAGATGAAGTTTGCAAAAAAATAACGTGCTCAGTAGCTACAGAGCACGTCGTTCTCACGGAAGCTTGTAATGCGGCAAGGGGCATGATTTTAAAATACATCGTTGAGCATTTCCGTTCCCGGCAGCACGAAGCGACCTTCCCGGATGATGGGGAGCGTTTCTCCGACGGCCGTGTGGACCAGGATGTCCCCCAGTTCGTCATAGGGGATGGTGATATCCGTGTGGCAATTAAAATACGCCTTCTTGCTGTCCGTGTGTCGGAGGCGGGAATAGTCATTTTCCTTGGCGATCATCTGCTTTCCGTCAGGATTGCAAGTGACTAGGTCTTCCTCGTGGGAAAAGCAGGTATCCCCCACTGCAAAATGAGGTCCCGTCTTCTCTGCAATGAGTATGGGGAGGAGGTGGGAGATGTGGTGCTTCTTCCCCATCATGTAGGCAGTGGTGTTGGTGCCGATGGCAAATTCTCCCATGGGCAGCGTTTTGTGGTGGAAGAGCACATTCTCTGCAATGTATTTTTTATTTTCTTCCTCTGCCGGGAAATTGCTGCAGTTGTAGTCGGCGACT
>CASGVX010000171.1 GCA_949346185.1 uncultured Lachnospiraceae bacterium | reverse complement strand
TTTTTCTTGGAGAGGGAGTAGTTGCGGCTTGTCATGAGAATCTTTTTTCCCCAGGTTGTGTAACCGTAAGCATAGACGGTGTATTTGCCTTTTTCCTTGTTTTTAGCGGTGGATGTGTATTTCTTACCAGCCGCTTTTCCCTTGTATGTACCTATTTTTTTCTTAGAGGATCCGTTCCGCTTGTATAGGACATATTGGATTTTTTTGATATTGCCGGGGATGTAGGCTCCGGTAAGTTTGAATATCGTGGTGGCATTCTTCTTCTTGGTAATGGTCAGCTTGCCCCCGATTGCCTGTTCGTTTACGGAAGTGGTGGTATTCAGGGTCATTTTCTGTCCTGCGCTGTCAGCGATCACTGCCTTGATAGAATAGTTCTGCAGTTTGTATTTCAGGCTTTTCAGGGAGACGGTGGCGGTGTAAGTGCTGGATTTTTTCTTTGCCTTGGCAGTGTACGCCTTTTTTCCCGCTTCGTTGTATATTTGGAAGGATACGCTCTTGATGCCGTAGGCGTTCTTCAATCCTGCCAAATTGATTTGAAAGGATTTCTTCTTTTCCAGAGAATTGGTCTTCTTGCTGGAAAAGGAAGTGGAAGTCGGAGTGATGTTATAGGTGGCAGTTGCCAGGGTTCTTGCACTGACATGGCTATTTTTCAGTACCAATTTCGCATTCCAAAGCCCGTATCCCTTTCCGGCAGCGGTCACATTGGCAGACCAGTTGAAACCCTTTCCGGAGATGTTTTTGTCTGTTCCCAACTGCTTGGCGCCAGCCTCGGAATGGCCTTTCCGCCACGCCATCACGGCAACTTTGTTGTTGCTGCCCGGCACGATGACGCCGCCTGCGCCTTCTGTGGAGTTGACATAAATGGTGCGGTTGGCATTTCCTGCGTTTCCGCTGATGGACAAATCCACTTTGTTCTGGTGAATGGTGAAATCGCATTTGCCCAAAGTATAAGTGGTGCCGTCCACCGTGACGAGGACGGTGTAGGTGTCATATGCATAGGTATTAAATTTGTCATGGGAAATCGTGCCCGTATATGTGCCATTGCTAATCTGATCTTCTGTCGGGGCGATATTTTCCTCGGTGTAAACTACTTTGCCTGCCGCATTCTTAATCTGCAGGGTCAACGTCTTCTGGGTGGATGCCTCCAGTCCGGAAACCTTAAAGGTGAAGGTGTCTGCGGCACGGTTCGTGGCTACGCTGCCAGTGATGCCTGCTGACTGTACTTTGGCTGGCAGCAATCCTGCAGTCAGAGTCAGAACCAGCGCCAATATGGGCAGCCATTTCAACTTCTTAATTTTTAACTTCATATTTTACCTCCATATAAATTGTTGCAATAAAGAAAGCATTGCCTTAAATTCATATTGTTTCACGTTAATGTCCATTTGTCAAGAGCAGAAAGGGGTTCGAGCCATCATATGTATGAATATAATGTTAAGAAAGCCCCGCCGGAATGAACGCTGGCAGGGCTTTTGGAATATTATGAATTTACAGTGAGAACCTCACAATTACCTTAAATAGATCGCCGTCAACAGCTATCTGGAAGCTGCCTCCCATGAGTTCGGTGAGGCTTCTGGCAATGGACAGCCCCAATCCGTTCCCCTCGGTATTGCGGGAACTGTCTCCCCGCACGAACCGCTCCATCAGTTCCTCTACAGAGATGTTCAGCGGTTCTTTTGAAGTGTTCCGGAAGATGATGGACACATGGTTTCCGGATAGTTCCTGGCTAATATATACCCGTGTTCCAGGCTGGGCGTATTTGCAGATATTGTTCATCAGGTTGTCAAATATGCGCCATAGATGTCGGTTGTCTGCCTGGATTTGAATATTCTTGCCGGTGCCGCTGGTAATCAGCTCTAGGGATGATGCGGATAGCTTTTCCTGAAATTCCCCCATTGTCTGGGTGAGGAGGATGTCGATATCGCAGGGCTCCAGACAGACGGAGAGGTTTCCAGTGGAGGCCTTGGAGGCCTCGATGAGATCCTCGATTAGTTTTTTCAGCCGCTGGGATTGCCGGTCCAGCACATCCAGATATTGTGCCTGCTCCTCGTCGTTCAGCCCCTCATTCTGTAATAAATCCACATAGTTGATAATGGATGTGAGGGGGGTTTTGATGTCGTGGGACACGTTGGTAATCAGTTCCGTCTTAAACCGTTCGCTCTTCATGCGCCCCTCCAGTGCAATGGACATGCCCTGATGGATTTTGTTCAAATTTTCTCCATGCTTCTTAAATTCCCAGAACATTTTCCCAGTGTCCATCTGTTGGGAGAGATTGCCCTCTGCTAAGTCCTCGCTGCCTTTTTGCAAGGTTTTCAATTGCATGAGGGCAATGGCTGTGAGAACAAATTCTGCAATCTTGAGCCAGCCCCAGTAGAACAGGAAAGTAAAGGCAGAACTGCCCCCCCAGGAGAATACAATGATTACAAATTCCATAAAATTAATAGCTGCTAGAATCATTGCCCCTTTGAAAAGGAGGGAGGTATGCTGCCGTGCTGCGTCGGCCGCTTGCTTCGCCTTGCTCCAAAACCAGTGGTAGAGGGCGTATTTCCCCAGAATCCTCCCATGTACCCGGTGGGCGATGTTCATGCAGAACATCAGTCCCCAGCCCAGAGTCAGGATGATGTAGCATTCTGTGATGGCTATGGCCATCCAGCCAGATATGCTTCCCGTGAACAGAGATTCCAGTGCCGACATGATGCGGTCGGCTAGGGTGAAAAATATGAACAAGGTGGCAATCACGTATAGTTCCAGCGGAATCTTCTGCCGCCATGTCAGCAGCACGTTGCGCCTCTTGCCGCAGAAGTCCCGGTCATCATTTTCTCGAACCTGCCGGTATCCTGCGCTGTATATGCAAAATACTGCCGCCAACAGCGTTATGATCGATGAGGTGATAGCGGTAGCCAGATTCAGATATCGGTACTTGTGAAGGGTTGTCAATACCTTGTGCTGCCTTGCAATCAAGTCATCCTGCGTCACCCATTTCTCCTTCGGCTTTACCTCGGAAACGACCCAGTATGCGTTTTCGTCCCTCTTTTCTCTTTCCAGAGTGTATTCTGCCATGCATATGGCGTTGTTATCCTCTGCATAGTTCGTGATATCATCCGGCTCAGTGACATAATGATAGATTTCGTCGGGGGAAATCAGGGAGATGGAGATGTTTCCGCTGTTTTTTGGCAATAAGTCGGCAGTCTTGATATTCTTAATGGCAGAGCCATTGGTGGAAAAGGTATCCATACCTAGTATCGTCCAACTGCGATACTTGCTGGTATCCAGATTTTGATAATTTCCCGTGACGGATACATATTCCTTTGTGGTGTCATCCAAGCGGAAATATGCCATGCTATTTCCCTGATTGGGTTCGATAGCGCATTCTCCGGGGTAAAATTCTTCCGGAATCTCTATTTTGTCTTTCTTGCGGATGAGCATGTCATCCGTAGGCTTTGCCTGAGTGCTGTCGATGCCGATGGTGGTTACGGGATAGCTGTTGCTATCTGTGGAAAAATAAAAGATGCCATTATCTGAGCAGTAGCTTAGCTGCCTGATGGGGATAACGCCAGAAGAGATGGATAGTGCGTCGTCAGCTGAATTCATCTGCTGCACGCCATATCCGGTCAGGCTGGGCAGCAGCCGATTCGTGTATTTAAATGCGTCTCCATCGCGCATGCGCTGGGATACATAGGAATACTTCGATGGCGTTGCGTGCTGGAAGTGGTAGTCCCAGTATGTTGCCCGGTCTTCTAGATTCTTGTTTTTCAGATTCTCTGCCCGAATAATGCCGTATTCTATATTTGATTGCGTCAGGAGCCATTCATTCGCCTTGATGTCCTTTCGGTGCTTGAATATCTTTATGGAAGTCATTTCCTGCACGTTTTTCTGCTTTTCTTTTATTACCTTGTCTAAGGGCTTGGTGTACAGCCCCATCTTGGCGGTAAATGCCGCTGCCAGCCCGCTGGCTGCCGCCAGTGCGCCGAAGATGATTGCCAGCGCCACTGCGGCGATGCGATTTTTCATGTCAGTTTTGTATCTATTCATAGTGTTCCCTCTCGTTCATAAAAACAGTTAGCAAGTTGCCCCTCAAAAGTGTTTTCATTCGTTGCCGTAAATAGTTTCTTTCATCTGCCCTTCCATTTTGTAGCCCCTGCCCCATACCGCTTTCAGGTAGCGGGGATTGGCGGGGTCGTATTCTAATTTTTCCCGCAGGTGGCGAATGTGCACGGCCACGGTGCTCTCATTGCCCATGGGAGCCTCCTGCCAGACATTCTGGTATATTTCTTTTGGCGTGAAAGCCTGGCCCGGGTGCAGCAGGAAGAATTTCAGGATTTCATACTCCATCTTGGTCAGAGCGGCGGGCTCCCCATCTAAGGTGACCTCCTTGGCTTTGTCGTCCATAGAGATTCCCCCGATGGTAAGCGTGTCGGGCTGTTCCAGCGCCTGACCGCTTCCCAGCTGCATATAGCGGCGCAGCTGGGATTTCACTCTCGCCTGCAGTTCCACGGGATTGAATGGCTTGGTGATGTAGTCGTCTGCCCCCACAGTCAGCCCCAGCACCTTATCCATATCCTCGCTCTTGGCGGTGAGAAGAATCACGGGCACGTTGCTGCGCTCCCGGATTTTTACCATCGCCTCCATTCCGTCCATCACTGGCATCATGATATCCATGAGTACCAGATGGATTTCCCTCTCCTCTATGATTTTCAATGCTTCCTTTCCATTGCAGGCCTTGTGAATCCCATACCCCTCTGATGTTAAGTAGATTTCCAAAGCGGATACAATGTCTTTCTCGTCATCGCATATTAATATTTGATACATTCCAATCCTCCAATTTTTTTATCGATAAATTTTTTGAGGTTATTTTATATTTAACTTCCGAAGTGATAATTTCATTGTAGAGATTTCTTTATTAAAATTCAATGGGGGAAATGTTTAAGGTTTGTTTAAGATATTCCTGTTATAATTTAAGATTGCTCTTGACAGGGGAGTCTATTGATGATAGACTAATTGCATGGACATGGTTTATTGACGATAGACCCTGTTCGGATCAGCGAGGGAAGGGGGAAGGGGGAAGGGGGAAGGG
>CASGVX010000170.1 GCA_949346185.1 uncultured Lachnospiraceae bacterium | reverse complement strand
GGGCGGTGAGCCCGTGGCTGCTGAGACTGGGGTATCTGTGCGCCGATCTGCTGTGCCTCTCCCTCTACTTTGACCGAAAAGCATTCACCGGCGTGCTTTTTACCTGTTACATCCTGACGGGCTTCCTCTTTCCGGAAATCTATCTATTCTTTCCTATCATATTGTCAGAATTGAGCCGCATGAAATTGTATTCGCCTATGGCTCTAGCCGCATTAGGGCTTTCCGTGCATTTCCCGCCTCTGGATTTCCTGCGCCTGGCCACCCACTCCCCGGCGGCCAGCCAAGGCATCTTTCGCCGCCAGGCAGACATCACTCTGGAAAACCTGTGTTATATCCTTCTGGGGTGCATCATCGCCCTGGCTCTGGACTTCCTATGCAGTCGGGTGGAGGAACTGGAACGACAGTACAAGAGAACCCGAGATGACAGCGCAGAACGGAACTTTCTTTTACAGGAGCGCAACCGCCTGCTGATGGAAAAACAGGATTATGAAATTCACACCGCCATCCTCCAAGAGCGAAACCGCATTGCCAGAGAAGTGCACGACAATGCAGGGCACATGCTTTCCCGCTGCATCCTGCTCGCGGGAATGATTAAGACCACGAATACGGATGAAAAGTGCAAAGATTCCCTCAAACTTCTGGACGACGAACTGGCAAAGACCATGGATACCATTAGAAACAGCGTGCATGACCTGCACAAGGAAGCCATGAACCTAGAAGATAAAATCCGAGAACTTCTGTCAGATTTCGCATTTTGCCCGGTAAATTTTGACTGCGATATCGGCAAGGCGATTCCTTCCAATGTCAAATACGCCTTTCTTGCTATCACGAAGGAAGCATTGACAAATATCGCCAGGCACAGCAATGCCACCAATGCCCAGATTCGCATTACGGAGCATCCCTCCATGTATCAGCTGGTGGTTACCGACAATGGCACGTTTCAAGCGGGCGAGCCGCCGCAGGAGGAGGGGATGGGCCTCCAAAACATCAGAGACCGGGTCGATTCCCTCCACGGCACGCTGCAAATTCATGGACAGAAGGGATTCCGCATCTTCGTCTCCATACCAAAGGCTGCGTGACGAAACCCGCATAATATTATGAATAGATTAAGGAGAACCACATGAATATCATAATCATTGACGATGATTTTTTAGTATGTACCGCTCTAAAGACCATTCTGGAAACAAGCCAGAAAGTAAAGGTGCTGGCCACCGGGGAAAACGGGGAAGATGCCATTCGCCTGTATCGCAAATATCGCCCCGATATCGTTCTGACCGATATCCAGATGCAAGGCATGGACGGGCTTACCGCCACCCAATCCATCCTAGCAGAGGAGCCGGATGCCAAAATCCTGCTGCTCACCACATTCTCCGATGACGAATATATCATCCAGGCATTAAAGTGCGGCGCAAAGGGATATCTGCTAAAGCAGGATTATGAGAGCATCCTCCCGGCGCTGGAGGCCGTGGAGAGCGGACAGACCGTATTCGGAAATGAAATCGTGTCAAAAATCCCGGATCTGCTCCAAAACGCCTCCCAGTTCGACTACGCTTCACGGGATATTTCCCAAAAGGAACTGGAGATCATCCAACTCATCGCTCAGGGATACAACAATAAAGAAATCGCCAGCGAGCTCTTCCTCAGCGAGGGCACCGTGCGCAACTATCTCAGCGGCATCCTAGATAAGCTAAACCTGCGGGACAGAACCCAGCTGGCGGTGTTCTACTATCAGCATAAGACCTAGCCCTACTCAAATCGAAACATGCAAAGCTTCCCCTTGCCCTTCCAGCGAATGGTCAGAGCAAACAATTCCCCTGCGGCAATCCTGTCCTTCTCCAAAGGGATGCGAACCTCCCGAAAGCCAATTTCCCGCTTTCTGGTGAGCCAATTCTGATGCGCCTCAAAAGAGCCTTCCCCCGTAGCCTCCCCCGCCTGGGTAGCAACCTCCTGCTGCCTCCTCTCAGAAACCGCTCCTGTCTCCATCTTCTTTTCGCCAAAGGGATCTTCTAATTCGTAATATCCCGCCGGCTGCCCATCCACATCAATTTCAATCTCGCAGAAGTATTCCTGCCAGAAATCCAGCACCAGCGCCTTCGGCACAGTCTTCACCATCATTCTCTCATATGTAAGGACAATCTCTTCCCTGCTATTTTTCGTACACACGGACTGGTAGGATAAATGCCCCCGGCGCAGCACATGATGCGCCGCCCTGTCAAAACAATCCGCCGCAATGAATTGAGCGCCATCCCGCACTCCTCTCTCCTCTCCCTCCAGCACAATCTGGCGACGTTTGCGAATATCTTTCGAGGATGCCCCCGCCATCAATTCATAACAGCCCGGCTCCAGCATCATCTTCCCAGCAATTACGTCAAAATATTCCAGTTGAGAAAGGGCAACGCAAAAGGATACCACCCTCTCCTCTCCCGGCTTCATCTCTTTCAAGCGTTCAAAGTAAACCAGCACCTTTCTCGGTCGCCGCAACTCGCTATGTACCTTCCTGACATAAATCTGCACCACCTCGTCCGAACAGCAGTCTCCCACATTTGTCACAGTCAGGCTGCAAGACAGATGGGAATGGATCTTTTCTCTGCCATCTGCCGATATGCACTTCTCCGCTTCCCCAGCGCCTTCAAGAGCCACCTTGATGGAGCCATAAGCAAATGCACTGTATGATAATCCATGGCCGAAAGGATATAGCGTCTCTCCCTCAAAATACTGGTAAGTCCGCCCTCCCTGTATCACGTCATAGTCATCCATGGGAGGCAAATCCTTCGCGGAGCCGTACCATGTCACGCTAAGCCTTCCCCCGGGACTTGCCTTACCAAATAACACGTCTGCCAGCCCCCTGCCCAATTCCATGGAGCCCGTGGCCATCGTAAGAATCGCCGGAACATTTTTCTGCGCCCAAGAAATATCAAAAGGCACGCTGGACAGCACCGCTAATATGACATTGGGGTTCTCCTCCACAATCCTCTTCAGCATCTTCTCCTGATACTCCGCCATTCTGATATCTGCACGGTCAATCTCCTCCTTGCAGGTAATCATCGGGTGGGCGCCCAGACACACCACCACTTTGTCAGCCTGTTTCGCCAATCTTGCCGCAGCCTCTATGCCATCCTTTACATATAGCCACTCCCACGAAATGGGATATGATTTCGTCCCCCAGCATCCCTCTTCCCCGCTATCCTGCCTGTCGCCGTCCTCCCTCTCCGTCAGCCCGCACATATTCTCCTTCCGCAACCGCCCATCTTCATCCAGCACCAAGGGCTGATGATCCCAAGTAACCAGCGCGCCCTGAGGATTAATATGAAACATCTCTCTCACGAACCACCCGAAAGCCTCATCACTGGTGGCAGTCACATTTCCCTGCTGGCCAATAGAAGCATCATCCTCCAGCGCCAGCAATTTCCCATTGGATTTTGCCTGCAGAGTCACCTTCCCCTGCTCCCATCGGTCTAGAAGAAATATCTCTGCACGTTCAGGCGTCACCGCCCCCACCGTCCTGCCATCAGATACAATCCCCAGATAGCATTCTTCTTTCCCAGTGCCAATTTTTATCTTGACCTCCGATATTCCAGTCTCCATCATAAGATGTTCATGGGCCTCAAGCCCTCCTACTCCTCCTGCCTCTGACACCGCCTCCCTGATTCCCTGCCAAGGCGTCATGCCGTACAGCGGCTGTCCGGAATACCACCCTTTGTTCCAAGCATCACACAGAGGGCCTATCACCGCCACACTTTCCCGTCCTCCAGCCACCTCCCGGGCAGAGAGAGGCAGAAGGCAGGGGTTTTCCGGCGTTACCCCCCGGTTCTTCAGGAGCACTACCGACTCCGCCGTCACCTCTCTGGCAAGCCTCCTGTGCTCTTGGCAGGAAACCACCTCCAGAGGAATATGTGTGTAAGGATTTTTCCCTCTCTGGTCAAAGATTCCCAGACGCAGCATCGTGCGGAAGTAAGAAAATAACGCCCGATCCATATCCTTTTCCTGTATCATTCCATGCTGATAAGCCTCCCTCGCCGCCTCTGCGACCATATGAACGTCATCGGTAAAGCAATCCACATAGGCTTGCAATCCAGCAGCCACCGTCTCCGAATGTCTGGAAAAATACTTATGGAAATCCACCGTCTGCCCCACATCGCCCCCATCACAGACCACATGGCCAAGCCCCCACTCTTTCAATAATGCCAGATCCTCTTTTAACAGCATGCAGGGCACGCCATTGATTTCATTATAGGCAGTCATGACCCCTTCCAGGCGATGCTCCTGTATTAATTTTCGGTATGGCTCCAAATAATACTCGTATTTATTGCGCCAGTCTACGGAACTGGATTCATAAGTTCTTCCTTCCTCCTTATTATTGGCGTAAAAATGCTTGGCAGTAGCGGCACACTGCAGAAACACATCATCCTCCCCCTGCATTCCATCCACATACGCCCCTGCCATTTCCCCTGTCAGATAGCCATCCTCCCCATAGCACTCTTCCAGCCGTCCCCAGCGGGGATCCCGATTCAAGTCTACCGTAGGCGCCCACAAACTCAGGCTGCGGTGCTTTCCACTGTGAAAGAGCGCCCTTGCCTCTCGCCCCACGACCCTTCCCGCCTCTCGAATCAATTCCCTGTTCCATGTGGCACTCATGCCAATGGGATTGGGAAATATCGTAGTATGACAAGCCTCTCCCTGATCGTACCGCTGGTCATGACGAGCCTGCACGCCGTGAGCACCCTCGCCTCCCACGCCAAACTCCGGGATGCCCAATCTTGGAATCGCCGGATTTCCCGTCCCTAATGACAAAAACTTCTCCTCCAATGTCATTTCTCCCAAAAGGTACGCAATCCTCTCCACCTCTGACAACGCATCATTCCACAGAGGCGTTTTCCTGTAATCACCCCCAAATAACTCCTTCTTTTGCCGCCTGATTTCCATCTTCTCTCCTTCCAAATCGGATATCCTATATTAACTTTTTCTGTCTCTCCCATTTCCCCCTGCAATACCGCACCATGAACACAACGCTCCTGACGCACCAATCCAAAACCATTGCCATCCAGACGCCCAGCACCCCAAATTCCAGCCATGAGCCAAAGACCATGCCCATCACGAT
>CASGVX010000169.1 GCA_949346185.1 uncultured Lachnospiraceae bacterium | reverse complement strand
CAAGAATTACGAAGTAATTCTTGCAGGGGAATGCGCTGGCATTCCCCTTTTTTACTGTATAGGATTAGGGAATTATGGGAAAGATTTTGCGCGCTTCTGTGCCTGCTTGTCTTGGTACATCATATCATCTGCCCGGCGCATAGTGTCCTCCAGCGTGGCATCAATTTCCGGATCATATACGGCATAGCCTGCCGCCACGCTGATGGGGACGACAAAGTCCAGCTGTCTCTTCTCTGCCACATATGCGTTCAGGCATTTCAAGCGTTCTGAGATTGCTGTTTTGGAAGTGAAAGGTGTAATGACGCAAAATTCATCGCCGCCGATGCGGTAGCAGTTTCCGTCACTCTCAAAAATCTTTCGGATTCCAGATGAAATCATTTGAATATACTGGTCGCCGTATTCATGGCCGAAATTGTCATTACATTTTTTCAAATCATTCAGATCAAACATATACAGGACGGTGGGGAGAATCTTTTGTTCCTGCGTCTTTTCATCCGTCACCAGGCAACTGTTCAGATCCCGCTTAAAGGCTGTTCTGTTGTATACGCCTGTCAGCTCGTCCACAAATGCCAGTTTTCGGTAGAGTTCGCTCTCTTTTGCCTGCTCCAGCATCTTGTGGGATTTTTTCACGCTGGACAGCCCCATGACTACGATATAGAATAGGAAGCCAATGCTTCCTATGGGAGCGCTCTTATTGTGGAGGCGGTATTCCAAAAGTTCCACAAAAACTGCTGCGAGGAGAATCAGGACGCAGCAGATATTCAATTTCATCTGTTTTGTCATTTCTTTTTTCGTGATTCCGGATATGCTCAGAGCAAAGATGGATGCCACAAAAACGCAGAGGACGATATGGGTCAACCAGAGCGTCTCCCGAAGGTCATACAGGCCAAGCAATTGCAGAAGTATCCGGAAAGTCACGACGAAGCAGTTCAAATAACAGCAGAATTTCCAGAGTGGATTTTCTCGGTTGGGATACATACTACGCAGAAAGAGAAGGAAGGGAAGGGACATCAACATAAGCATCAGGTGATCCATCATCACCATCGCAATGCCGCAGGGGATATACAATTCCAGTATCTGGGATTCGCATATCATCCAGATGCCCAGCATGATGGCAAAAACGATAAAATGCCCTAGCCCACTGTCTTCGTCTCTCTTGTCTGTAATTACAACTGTGTACAGAAGCAGAATGATGCTGCTAATCAGTATCAGGCAAGTGATGAAGAACTTTGGAAGCCGTTCCTTAATGATGGTGTGTTCCACCTGGCTGCGGGTTCCGTAATAGAATCCGCCTTTGGGTTTCGCGTCCTGATAGGCCGGACGCACGCGAAAGAGGATCTTCTTCCCCCCATCCTCCTTCATCAGCGGGATGAAATTCCATTGGTATCCGGTGGTCTTCATCCATTTATCCGCACCTGTTTTGAGCGTGTATACGATTTCGTCATCAATAGTCACTTGGAGAATCATATGGGACGTGTCATATGCGATGACCATTCCGTCTGTCCCTTCTTGCGGAAGCGTCGTGGAGAATAGATAAGTTCCATTCTGTACCTTCATCTGCATTCTGTCTGTCCAGGATACAGCCTCTTGATTCGTGCTGCTGCTGGATTCCCGGCTATATGTATATGCTTGGAACACCAATGTAGAAAAGGCGGTACAAAGGATGCCCAGCACGGTTATCATTAAATAGGTTCTTGTGATTTTTTTATCCATAGCAATCCTACCTGTTTTGTTATTCTGATATTATTGTAACCATTAATGCGGGGATAGTAAAGTATAAAATTTTCTGCAAAAGCAAAGGCGATTGCGGGAGTGCGAAGCACGGAGCAATCCACAACAAACCAAAGGTTTGTTTTACATTAGCCTATTTCTTGCGGAAAAGTTTCCGGGAAAAGAGGTCTCTCCAGATGGCAGGGTGGAATAGGATGAGCAGGGGAAAGAGTTCCAGTCTTCCCGCCAGCATATCCAGTATGAGCAAATATTTCGTGAAGGGCGTGAAATGTCCGAAATTCTGCGTGGGGCCCACCATCTCCAGACCTGGCCCGATGTTGTTAAAGGTGGCAGCTACTGCCGTGAAGTTCGTAATCAAATCCTTGCCCTCGAAGGAGATGGCAAAGACTGATGCGGCAAACAGCAGCATATAGGTCAGGAAATACACATTGGTGGAGCGAACCACGTCATGCTCAATGGGCTTGGCATCCATCTTAATCTTTTTGATGCTTCTGGGATGGATGTAGGAGTTTAGCTCCTTGACTAAGGTTTTTGCCAAGATGACCAGGCGAGAGACCTTGATGCCGCCGCCAGTACTGCCCGCGCAGGCTCCGATGAACATCAATAGCACCAGAACGGTTCGGCTGGTCTGGGGCCAGAGGTCGAAGTCCGCAGTGGAGAAGCCGGTGGTGGTGATGATGGAGCCAACTTGGAACGCCGCATGGGTCAGGGAGTCAAAGGCATTGTGATACAGGGGTAGGATGTTGATAAATATGATTAGCGTGGACAGGAAGATAATGACAAAATAACAGCGTACCTCCTCTATGTTGAATGCCTTTTTAATCTGTCGGAACAGGATAAAATAATAGGCGTTGAAATTCACTCCGAAGAGAATCATAAATATTGTTACCACCCACTGGATATAGGGGGAATAACTCATCATGCTGTCATTCTTGATGCCGAATCCGCCGGTGCCCGCCGTGCCAAAGCTGGTGGTTAGGGCATCGAAGACGGGCATTTTTCCAAAGAGGAGCAGAAGGAACTCCACGACGGTCATGCCGAAATAGATCAGGTAGAGGATGCGGGCGGTGTACCTTGCCTTGGGCACTAGTTTGCCCACGGATGGCCCGGGGCTTTCCGCACGCATCAGGTTGATGTGGGAACCGCCGCTCAGGGGGATGATGGCCAGAAGAAAGACCAGTACCCCCATTCCCCCGATCCAATGGGTGAAGCTGCGCCAGAAGAGGGAGCAGTGGGAGAGGGCTTCCACGTCTGACAGGATGCTGGCGCCGGTGGTGGTAAAGCCGGATACGGTTTCGAACAGGGCATCCGTGAGGGAGGGAATTTCTTGGGTGAACCAGAAGGGCAGGGCGCCGAAGAAACTGAGGAATATCCAGCTCAGCGCAGTGGCAACGCATCCCTCTTTCAGGTAAAATACGGAATTTTTGGGCTTTCGCATCCTCATGGCAAAGCCGAACAAGAGGCAGAGGCATGCGGCCAGAAGATATGCCAGTCCTTCCCTTTCCCCATATGCTGCTGCAGTGGCGCAGGGAAGGAGCATCAGGATGCCTTCCACAATCAGAATATGCCCTAATATGTATCGTACAATAGAATAATTCATAGTATTCTCATGCCTTTCCAGTGCCTGCAAACTTGAATGCGCACTTTCTCTATTCTCTCGCAATTATTACTTCTGCGGTTAAATATCGCAATTTGTACTTTGCAAAATCTTGCGACATTTCACTTCGGAAGGAATATCTATTCTCTATCGGGATGCCCGGCTGCACTGTTATTTCAAAATGTCCTGAATGTCGTTAAATCCTGTGTGGGCGGTGACAATCATCACCGTATCGCCCACCTTGATGCAGTCCTGACCGGAGGGGATCAGAATAGAGCCATTCCGGCTGATAAAGGAAATCAGCAATTCCTTCTTCAAGGACAAATCCTTCAACGGAATATCCGTGACCCCGGAAGCCTCGTCTACACGGAACTCAATGGCTTCCACCTGGTGGTCGAACATGTGGTACAGGGTTTCGATATTGCTGTTCATAGAGTCCTTTTTGGCCCGCACGTAGGCGATAATTGCCTCGGAGGTGATATAGCGGGGATAGACCACGCTGCCCAAGTTCAGATTCGTGATGACGTCTTTAAAATTAATGCGGTTGATTTTCGTAATCACCTTGGTGTCAGAAACCTGCTGGGCGTGCAGGGTGAGGAGGATGTTCTCCTCGTCAATGCCTGTCAGGGGAACGAAGGACTCCACACGCTCGATGCCTTCTCCCTTCAGGAGTTCTTCATCCGTGCCATCGCCGTTAATGATAATGGCCTTTGGCAGCAGGATGCTTAGTTCCTCGCAGCGGGCTTTGTTCCGCTCGATGATTTTCACGGAAATTCCCACGCTGAGCAACTGGGAGGCTAGGTAATATGCTGCCCGGCTGCCGCCTACGATGAGGGTATCCTTCACCCGGTTGGTCTTGAATCCGATGTTTACTAGGAAAGATTTTACAGACCTTCTGGGAGCTACAAAGGAGATGATGTCCCCCTTGTGCATGGTGAAGTCTCCCGAGGGAATATAGACCTTGCCCTCCCTCTCTATAGCGCAAATCAGCACGTTCGTGGGGAATTTGCCGGGCATCATGGAAATGGTCATGCCGTCCAGAATATTTTTCTCAGGAATCTTGAATTTGACCAGTTCCGCCTGTCCGTGGGCAAAGGAGTTGACTTCCAGCGCAGTGGGCAGATAGAGAATCCGGGCCATTTCTCTGGCAGCTTCCAGTTCTGGGTTGATGATCATGGTAAGCCCCAGCTTTTCCCGGAGATAGCCGGATTCCTTGCTGTAATCCGGGGTGCGTACCCGGGCGATAGCGGCGCAATTGCCCACCTGCTTGGCAACGGTACAGCACAGGAGGTTCAGTTCGTCCGATTCCGTCACCGCAATGATCAGGTCGGCATTTTCAATCCCCGCATCCATCTGAACGCTGTAACTGGCACCATTGCCAGCCATGCCCATGATATCGTATATGTTGGAGATTTCCTGTATCTTTTGGGCATCGGTGTCAATCAATGTGATGTCGTGCCCTTCCCTGGCAAGCTGCTCAATCAGGGTGATGCCCACCTTGCCGCAGCCTACGATGATGATATTCAGTCCCTGCTTCGCAGGAGATAATTGTCTGCGCATAATTTCCTCATTTCTGCGGGATGCTTGACTATTCAGGGATTCTGCCGGAAACTTGGCATCGCCGCTCTTTTGCATGATAGTGATGTGGATTTTGACAATCTGGCTGCCATCTGCGACTAAGGAACTGTTAAGAAATAAATCTTTACATTTTGCTTGGTGGAATCTCCATCTGCTGCGTTGTTGTCAGTCGCCGTAGCCCGCTACGACTTCC
>CASGVX010000168.1 GCA_949346185.1 uncultured Lachnospiraceae bacterium | reverse complement strand
CTATTCAAAGCAATTTTAGAAAAAGACTGGAATCGCCGTGCTTCCACATAAGATTCCGGTTCTTTTCTATACACAGAGAACAGGAGACAGCAATGAAAACACTATATTTGCATATAGGCACGCCCAAGACAGGCACATCCACAATTCAGTATTTCTGTCGCAAGAATGATGACTTTTTACTACAGCATGGCTTATGCTACCCGGACTTGGGATTTCGGTTTCCAGGAATTGGACAGAACCGCAATGCGCATTTTCTGTCCCATAAAATCTACGACGCACAGAAAAACAGATTATTCCAAGAGGAGGCTAGGGAGCGGGAAGCCGGCTTCAAAAAACTGGAAAAGCTCTTTGACAAGCAGGATCGGGTAGTGATTTCAGACGAACACTTGTGGAACGAGAAGGAAATAGACGAAATGCGCCTGCAGGACATACGGAATCGCATGGCAAAGTCTGGCGTGGCAGTAAAGGCCATCGTCTATCTCCGCCGGCAGGAGCAGGTAATCCAGTCATACTGGGCCCAGCAGGTAAAAGAGGGCATGCAGCTGACCTTCTCCCAGTACATCCAGCAGGAAAAATACCGTTATTTCCAACTGGATTACCAAAAAAGAATCCAAGTATTCGCCGCCGCCCTAGGCAGGGAAAATATTATCGTGCGCTGTTATGAAAAAGAGCAGTACCAGGGAGCGGAAAAGACCATCCTGTCCGATTTCCTACATATCTTCGATATTGCATTATCCGAGGAATGCAAGGACAGCGACATTCTCCAAAATACCAGCCTGCGTGGCATCTATCTTGAGGCGAAACGTCTGCTGAACCGGAATCCGGCCTTTCGCACGAAGCAGAATTTCAGCGTAAAGCGTCTTCTTGCGATACAGGAATCCTGCAAAGGGAACTCCCTTGATAGAGCGGTAAATTATTTCTCTAAGGAGGAGCGGGAGCAATGCGCCCTGCAATATGCCAGCGGAAACGAATCAATTGCCAAGGAGTTTCTGGAGAGGGAAAACGGAGTATTATTTTACGAAAACCCTGAAATGAATGAGGCCGGGAATAACTTTACCCTGCAGGATATGGCCGATATCTGCGGCGAGGTCATCGCCATGCAGGAGCAGGAAATCAAAGAACTGAAAAAGCAGCTGGAGGGCAAGACGCTGCGAGGCAAGTTAAAATGGATTTACCACAAAATACGTGGAAATTAGCCGGCAAGGATTGCCAGATCGCATCGCTCCCGTATCTGATAGGCGGCAAAATAACGCTCCTCCAATGGAATCCAACGCTCCCGGAATGCCGAGACCGCCTCTCTGCCATTGCGGCGGATAATTCTCTTCATTTGCTCCTCCGGCTGGATATCCAAAAAAACCCGAAGTCCATAAAAATCCCACAGGGCAGGATGGCAGCTGTAAGAGCCCTCCATCACCACCACTGCCCCCGGTTCCACATGAATCGGGTCAGACAGTTCCATTCTGCCACAGTCAAAAGGGCGGTATATCGCTGAACGCCCTTGAGCCATGGGAAGTAAAACCTCCTCCCTGACCCGCTCATAATCTACATTGCCCCCCGGCTCACGAAACCGCTCCTCGGTGCGCTGCTCCGGGCGCAGGAAAAAATCGTCCATATGGACCACAGGGCAATTCATCTCCCGTCCCAGTTCTTCCGCAAGCGTTGTCTTTCCCGCGCCGCATCTGCCGTCAATGGCCACAAGCACCCGCTCCTCGCTACAGTCTCGAATCCGATGCGCAATCTCACATACTTCATCTCTCATAAACTACTCCGCCACTTTCTGCTTTTCTGCTGCCCGCCGTCCAAACTGCACCAATCCAGTACGGTTCAGCGCAATCATAACTGCGGGAATCAGAATCAGCTGCAGTACAATGCCGGGAATGGCATTCAGGAAAGCCCCCGCCAAGAACATCTGCCAAGTAAATCCACTGTCTCCTAAACCCAGCAGCACGATTTGAACCGCCGCCCACACCATGCGCCCCGATACCATGGCGGCAATCATGCTGCGGTACAGGGAGATGACGCACTGCCAGCGGGAGCGGGAATAGACGAAGCCGATCACCAGCCCATAGGTGGCAAGTTCAAATGCCATGGCGATGCCCGTGGGAAAAAGCACCGGCATCCCAAAAATGGCATAGCGCAAAAGCGGCAGCACAAGCCCTACCCCGAGGCCATATTGCCAGCCGCAGAGCAAGCCGCACAAAAGCACGGGAATATGCATAGGCAAAAGCATATTTCCAATCTGGGGAATCTGCCCCGTGAAAAATGGCAGCACCATGCCGATTGCCAGAAACATCGCCGCCAGCGTCAAATGAAATACATTCCTTCTTGTTTCCATAGTAATATCCTCCTCATGACAAAAGACAGCGTTAGAAACTGTCTCCTAAATCCTCCCCCCAGACCGCCCCACAACTTGTCAGCCAATTCCTTCGGCATCCATTCTATCACACAGAGCTGCCGGCAGCAATTCCCCTCGCCCAAGCCACTTAGAAAGCGCCTGGCCACTACAGAAACATTATACCTTCTCGCCCTATTCATTGCAATCATAAGATATGCGACAATGATTTTCATGATTTATGCAAAATGCGTGATTCCGTGCTGAATACGCAGAGACTTCCCCTCTATTTAGAAATTGCAATGATAAGGAATATTACTTCGGCGGTTAAATATCGCAATTTTATCTTTGCAAAATCTTGCGATATTTAACTTCGGAAGTAATAGTAACAGAAGTTTAAATAAATTGTAACAGAATATTAAAATCTATCGGTTGACATCATAGACCAGAACAATTATAATCGGTTTACATAGTAAATCATCAGAAAATAAACGAAAGAAGGAGTTCCGCTATGAACAATAAAACCAATCATTCCAATCAGAGAAAAACACAGTCCAGAAAAGGCTTAGATGCCCTGCGGGGCATCGGCATCACGGGAATCGTCCTATACCACCTGTTCCCCTCCCTGCTTCCGGGAGGCTTTCTCGGCGTTCCCCTATTCTTTGTTCTTTCCGGCTACCTGATGTTCGTCACCAGCAATCAGGCATGGAAAAAAGGGACATTCCATGTGGGCAGTTATTATAGGAAGCGCATCCGAAAAATCCTGCCCCCTCTCTTCGTGATGGTGATGGCCATATGCTGCTACCTCACCCTCACCCAGAGCAGCTATCTGTTCGGCATCCGCCAGGAAATCTGCAGCATCTTCCTAGGATATGACAACTGGTGGCAGATTCAGCAGAATGCCTCCTACTTCTCGAAAATGGCCGCCGCCTCCCCCTTCACCCACCTGTGGTTCCTGGCAGTAGAAATACAATGCTACCTGCTATGGCCCTTTCTCTTCCTGCTGTATAAAAAAGGCTGCCAATTGGCGGGGAGCAAGAAGATGTGCTTCGCCTTCCTCCTCCTCGCCCTGCTGTCTGCCGGCAGAATGGTTTTTCTCTACGTGCCCGGCAACGACCCCTCCCGGGTATACTACGGAACGGACACCATGGCATTCCCCATACTCTTGGGCATATTCCTAGGGGCTGCGAGGCAGGCGTATCCCTCCTTGCGCCTTCCTAGGCGGGATGGGGCTCCCCTTCCCTTTTTCAGCATATTCGTATTGATTCTATGCGTATTATTCCTAACCATAGATGGGCATCTCCCCTTCCTGTATCAGGGAGGCATGTTCTTCATCAGCCTATTCTATGCAGGTATGATACAACTCATAGAAAACCAGCGATGTGCCAGGGAACTGCTGCCTGGCAGCCCTCTGCTATCCCTGCTGGGAAAGAAGAGCTACGGCATCTATCTGTGGCACTATCCCATCATGGTACTCAGTCTGGCAATGATATTTTAAAGAGCGAATGACATTCAACTTGCGGAAATGAGGTAATTTATGAAGAAATCAGACAAGACAACTATCACAAAAATAAAATGGGCCGTAAGCATCGCAGTCGTCCTCTTCTGCACCATCGTCGGAGGATATGGGATACTCACTGCGCCAAAATCAGACCAGAAGGAACTCGAGCAGGCGTTGAAGCAAAACCAGAAGGCTTTGGAAGAGGAGGAAAGCCGGGAATCATTGCAGCAGGCAAATCCCTCCCCCGTCACGGAAGCACATGCAGGAGATACTCCCAGAGAAAAAAGCACGGGAGCTCCTGTCTCTACAGAAGCCCCCGCCAAAAAGAAAAACACGAAGGAACAGATTACTGTCATTGGCGATTCCGTCTTCCTCGGCGCCGCCCCCTCCTTCAAGAAATTATATCCCCATGCGGCCATTGATGCCAAAGTATCCCGACAAGTACGCCACGGCCTGGATATCGCCAAGAAATTGGATAAAAAGGGGAGGCTGGGGAATATCGTCCTCATCTCCCTAGGCACAAATGGAACCTTCAACTCTGCCACGGGGCAAGAGCTCATTGACTATCTGGGTTCAAACAGAACCATCTACTGGATTGATGCCTATGGGAAAAAACTGGACATTCAGAAAGAAGTGAACCGTACCATTCATAATCTGGTGAAGAAAAACAGCAATGTCCATCTGATCCCCTGGGCCGAGGAGGGAAAAAAGCACCCAAGCTGGTTCTATCAGGACGGAACCCACCTGAATCTCAAAGGACAGGAAGGCTTTGCCCGATACATCCAGAAAAAAGTCGCTATTTCCAGCGATTACTAGAAACATTGTCACCGTTCACAGCCAAGGAGAAGAACATGGTTAAAGCAGATATTACAAGAGGGGATGCTCTGCCCGGGCTTTCAGCCGCTCCCACCTTCTGTCCACCTCGCTTTGGATATCCTGTACCACCTCCCGGTACTGCTCCTTCGCCAGATGCTTCGTCCGCCCCATCATGGACAAAAAATCAAGCACAGGAATCTTCTTCTCTGTCTTTTCCGGATTGTAGTTCAATGTGGTGATTCCATTTTCTATCTCAAAGAGCGGAAAGTAACAACTATCCACTCCGGCTCCAATCACCTTCCTCTCCGTATTAGGCTTGTCGTTCCAGTTCAGAGGGCAGGCGGACAGCGCCCTAATATAAGCAGTTCCTCTTTCACTGGCATATACTTTGGCCTTGGCAGCTTTCTTGATAAAGTCAGCGGGATTAGATTCTGCCACCGTAGCCACGTAAGGCAGGTTCGTGGCCGCCATGAGCATGGGGG
>CASGVX010000167.1 GCA_949346185.1 uncultured Lachnospiraceae bacterium | reverse complement strand
ATGTGCAAGCACAACGATTCTGCTCTTTTTCTAGAAATGACCGTGAATAGCAACTTTGATACATATTTTTTGCTATTTTTGTAAAATTATGTATTGACAAGCCCAGAAGATTCCCTTATTATTAATGAGTATGTTTATTCGAAGCGACCGTGTCCGCTTTGAACAGCAACTGACTTCAATCATCGGGAGGTGAAAAAGAAAATGGCGAATATTAAATCAGCAAAGAAAAGAATTTTAGTTGATCGCAGAAATGCAGAGAAAAATAAAGCAATCAAGTCTAAGGTAAAGACAGCAGTCAAGAAAGTTGATGCTGCCATCGCGGCGAAGGACAAGGCTGCTGCTTCCTCCGCATTAAAAGCGGCAATTTCAGAAATCGATCGTGCCGCAAGCAAGGGCGTATTCCATAAGAAGACGGCATCCAGAAAGATTTCACGCATTACGCTTGCCGTAAATAAAATTGCATAAAGTATCTTAACAAAGGGCTGCCAGGGTGTGGGCAGCTTTTTTTGACGACAAAGCAAAGGAGGAAATCTATGAAAAAATCGGGCTATTTAAACTGGGACGAATACTTTATGGGAATCGCCCTCCTATCCGCAGAGCGAAGCAAAGACCCCAACACCAGCGTGGGTGCTTGCATTGTCAGTCAGGATAATAAAATCCTGTCTGTGGGATATAATGGCATGCCTCGCGGATGTTCCGACGACGAATATCCTTGGGAGCGGAATGCAGACGCTGAACTGGAAAATAAATACCTCTTCGTCTGTCATGCGGAACTCAATGCCATCTTAAACTATACCGGCACAAATATGGCCCAGGCCAAGATATACACTACCCTATTCCCCTGCAATGAATGTACCAAGGCATTGATTCAGGCTGGGATTTCCGAAGTCATTTACCTCAGCGACAAGTATTCCGAATCCTCCTCCACTATTGCCGCCAAGCGCATGATGAAGTCTGCAGGCATTACATATACGCCTTATCAGGCTGGAGGAAAAAACGTGTATCTGAATTTATAGCAAGAGGGAATGCGTCAGCATTCCCTCTTATTTCTTTATAGGTCAGTTTCTCTGACGCCAGAGATTTCATAAATACAGAGATTTTATCTTTCTTGAGCAAATCTGGGCGTATTTAGAATACTGGCCGCAGTCGTATGCAGCCTTGGAATGCCTTCCTCCCCATCCGCTTCAATTTATGGGAATTGATTTTGACTTTTCTAAGGGAAGCATCCTGATAGCAAGCCTTTCCTCCCAGACTTTTCAAATTCCTGCCAAAGGCGAGGTGGGTTAATTTCTTCATATGGGCAAACGCTTGGGTCCCCACCGTATGAACAGTAGATGGCACCCGCATTTTTCTAATGTATTTGTTGCCCCGAAAAGCCTTTTTCCCAACCACTGTCACGCGAAACTTCTTTCCCTGATAGGATACTTTGGAAGGAATCCGCAACTGCTTCTTTTTATAGCGGTTACCCACTACTTTTACCGTAACTTTTCCCTTTTTCAATGAGGTGATTTTGTATTTCAGTTTGTTTTTCCAGAATATTCTTCCAATCTTTACCTTCCCTTCTGCTTTCTTTTGGATCAGGCTCTGACTTGGATTCCGTTTCTGGGAAAGGATATCTGGATTTTTCACAAGTCCGCCCGACTGGCCCGGATCGGCAGTATTCTGGTCTCCAGTACCCGACTGGCCTGGATTCTTATTGCCAGAGCCCCCAGTGCCCGACTGGCCCGGATTCTTATTGCCAGAGCCGCCAGCACCTGACTGGCCGGGATTTTCATGGTCTCCCCCAGAACTTCCGCCCTGCCCATCGCTAGGTATTTTCTGCGTATCATCTTCGTTCTGACCATCGCCAGATCCTGAACCAATCACGTTCTTTTTCACTAAAGCCGCCTTCAAAACAACATCGCCGCATGTTCCAGACGGAAGTCGATCCACCAATTTCTGCTCTTCATCTCCTGCCAGATACCACCCTGCAAACTCATATTCATCCAGAAGTACTGCCACCTGATTTTTATTCGGTAAGCTTACCTCGGATAGATACTGATATTGAGACACCTTGCCTTCCAGTATTTTTATTGCACGCTCTTCCACATCATAGGAAATCTGATAATGCAACGGTTCCGACCAACTAGGATAGATATCCATGTCCTCTACAGAGGTGATTTCCTCTTTCCCTGCTCCCACTGTGTTTCCATCTTGGGTGCACCAACCTATAAATCTATATCCCTTCCTTTCCAGCAGGGGAAGTGTATATGCCTTTCCCAAACAGCAGTATTCCTCTTCTTTCTTTCCCTCCCCATCATGGAGCGTCACCTTGAACTGAGGCACCAAGGTCAGATTTCTTTCCAAAGAGATGCTCTCTCCCGGAATATAGCTATTTCCATCTCTGTCCACATAACGGCACACGGACACATCCTTTCCGAAATATGCCAACTGTCTCTTCAATACAGCTTTGTCTCGGTACAGATAGCCTCTCTCCTCCAACAGCGACACCAGCATTCCCTGCTGATAGGCGCTATAATTCAGAGTACAGGTTCTTCTCTTTACAGATACATGGCATTTTGTACTGTGATCTCCCTGAATCACCCGATTCAGTTCCTCCACATTGATTACTTGATAACCGGGATAAAAATACGCCACGTCTTCTCCGGATAGGATTTCACTGCACGCCCTTCTCAAGGCATCTGCCACTTTCTCTCCAGTCTTGCCATAATACTGCACCGTATCCAGCGGTTCTTGGGTGCCTTCCAGCATAATCTCCACCTGAAAACCGATATTCTCCCCCGCCTTCCAGATTGCATAGAAGACACGCTCCTTCTTGGAAGTAATCTTTCCTGTAATATTCTGTCCTGATGCGAACATTTTTCCCGTTCCATCTGCTTTCGTGTTCCATCCCATAAATTGATAGCCCGCACGATAATAAATCTCTCTCGCCGCAAAGGATTCATCCACATAAGAGTAGGGCGTATTTTCCACTTTCCCCTTGACCAATCCCATTTCATCCTCGTTTACATTGGCATCATAAGAAATTTCAAAGGAAATGGGATGCCACTGGGCAAACAGCAGAATGCTCTCCCCCTCTTTGCTGCACAGCATTGCCACCTCCTCTTGGCAAGAATAAGAACTTCCCGAACCATCAGCCGCCGTATTCCAGCCAGCAAACTCGTATCCAGGCTTCTCTCCCTGACATATTGGCAGACGCACTGCCTCATCATAGTCAGCCAGAATGCTCCCGGGAATGCCCTCTCCACCCTCTGCGCCATTGCCATCAAAGCGAATCTCATAGGAAATTGGTACCCAAACCGCATATAACACCACCGAGTGGTTGGGCATCTTAATGGTTTCGCCCGGTTTATAGGTACGATTTTTGCCGTCTCCCTCCTGATTCCAGCCGCCGAAAGTATATCCAGGCTTCTTCAGATTTGTCTCCTCCCAAATGACAAGTTCCTCTCCATATTTTCTTGAGACAGTCTCTGGCAGAACAGCATTCTCCCCACCATTCAAGTCATAGGAGACTTCATTCCTATTCCTGGTGTAGAAGGCTGTCAAAACCAAACTGCCATCAGCGCGCACCTTGCCTGATAAAACAGAGGCATGCTTGTCTAGAAAATACCCAAGGAAAGTGTTATCCTCCGCTGATATCACCACTTCCTTGTCCACATAATCCTGATGGACATAACTGGAAATCAAATCATAATGACCCTCCAGATCTTCCTTATAATATTCCACATGATAAGAGACAATCCCCGGCTTCCAAACCGCATACAGCGTCATATCCCCTTCCACGGAAAACTGAGTACTGCCGCTTTGCCCATCTGGCGCCACCGCCCATCCGGCAAATTCATATCCAAATCGCCGAGGCTTCTCCTCTACAGAAAGTTTTTCGTCACTCCATACAGCATACAGCGTCACCTGCCCTTGCCGATCTGCCAATCCGGATACGGAAGCCCCGTCGGAAAAGGCAACCCGCCCGTCGGGGCTCAGGGACCAGCCCAAGAACGCCCGCCTTACATACAATTTCTCCGTGTTGCAGACGGCATTTTCTCCATTCCCATCCAAAGTTACGCAAAATTCCTTCTGAAAACAGTTTTTCGTCAATGTTACCTGCCGGGTATAAGCGCAATTTTCAATGGTGGCCATATTTCCCCCGGTAGCGCCATTTCCATGAAAAGAAATCCGATAGTGATGCTCCGAAAAATAGCGATATACCGTGGCACCTGAAGCTGACACTACAGCAGTCGTGTCGCCTTTGTAGGCATATCCCTGATAGTATGCGCCCATTTCGCTGCTCTCCCCCAGCGTTCTCCCCCCCACGGTAGTTCCATACCTTTCCTTCCAGACGTGCTCTCCCAGCACCTTTCCAGCCGGCGTATTCCCGCAGATATCGTAACATGTCACATCATATGACAGGGGAATCACTTCCCATCTGGCATAGAGGGTGGTTCCTGACGGACACCAAGTATTGGCGCTAATCTGTTTCCCCCCTTCTCTGGCATCATACCAGCCTTGAAAATGCACTGAATGACCAGGCTTTTCCAGCGAGGTCACAGGAAGCTCCCTGATATAATAGCCATCCTCCGTATAATATGCCTTACCTCCATTTACCAATCTTCCCTCCCCTGCCTGTACTGCCACCTCAGTCTGGGCATTCAGTTCCCTGGGACGGTAAAAATTGAAAATGTAGGATCTCCCCTCATAAGTGCAATCCCCAAGAGACAACTCATTGGCGCACATCAGCCGCCCTAAAAAACCTGTGTTGGAATAATTCATAAAAGAATATCCCTTCTGACAATTAAGGTCATTCGCCTGGCTGACTAATTCATGGGTTACCACGGAGAAATCTCCCAATGATGCCCGCAATCTGGCAGAATGCACCTGATATCGGCTGCTATTGCTCCGGCTGTTCACTGTAATAAAGGCAGAGGCATCATCTGCATTGGTGAGATTTTCCCCTTCAATGCCATTAATCCAAGTTCTCTCATAACTCTTGGTAGCATTTTTATATACGTCATATGTGCTTTCCTTTAACGCCCCATCCACAGAATAGGCAATCCCCTTTATACGCAATCCACCCACGACATCCCTTCCAATTCCATTGGGAGTAAGCTCCACCTTATAGTCTGCCGCCTGAACGCCCCTCTTCCCTGCGAATAGAAGCATCCCAAAGATTCCTACGAGCAAAGCAATCCGTAGAAAAATATTTTTCATAAAGTTCCTCCT
>CASGVX010000166.1 GCA_949346185.1 uncultured Lachnospiraceae bacterium | reverse complement strand
GTGCTTTGAAGTTATTCAAAGCACGATATTTTTTATGGAAAAAATTATTTGGCTGGGCAATATACAGCCTCAGGAATTGGAGATGATTGGAAAGTATATCGGGAGAAAGTTCAAGGATTCCCGAGAGATTGTCCCTGAACTGATTCGCTTGGCGCAGGCATCCACGGCTGATATCTGCATCATTCCCATTCAGGATTATCTCTGCCTGGATAATGGGGCTAGGATCAATACGCCCTCCACGGTGGGAACGAACTGGAAATGGCGCATCTCTGAACGGCAGCTTGGCGGTGGATTGGCAGAAAAAATCAAAGATTATACCGTGCTGTATGGCAGGGGATAGGGGGCATGTTGACTGTGGCAGACCGAAAGGCCTGCCACAATTACTATTCACGGCAACTTCTGCCACATTTTTGCCAGAATAATCTTTTGGCAGTTCTCTTTTCAAGCCTTGCAATATATGCTAAAATGGTTGTCAAACCCTGCCTATGGATAGGATGGAATCAAACGATGTGATAATTGATTTCAGTGTGATTTTGTTTCAGGGGCGGTGGGAGCGTATAAAATATATAGAAGGAAACGGGGTTGATGGAGTGTCTGCATTTACAATTAAGGATATTGCCAAGATATGCAATGTCGGCATCAGCACGGTATCCAGAGCCATTAATGATGATCCAAGGATTAATCAGGGCACCAAGGAACGTATTCTGAAGGTGATTGAAGAGTACCACTATGTGCCGAATAATAGTGCCAGAAATCTGAAGATGACAGAGTCCAATACCATTGCGCTGCTGATTAAGGGGATTGACAATCAGTTCTTTCAGGCGATGTTGAAATTATATGAGGCAGAACTGAAGAAGATGGAGTATACCCTGCTGATTCATGCGGTGGGAGAGGAGCAGGATGATGCCAGCGTGGCAATCGAGCTGGCGAAGGAAAAGCGGCTGAAGGGAATCATCTTTCTGGGAGGGCTGATGAACTATCCGGAGGAGGAGATGGATATGATCGGGATTCCCTATGTGCTTTGCACCGTTGCTTCCGATGTGAACAGGCCTAAGCAGAACTGTCTTTCTGTCTCCATTGATGATGAGAAGGAGAGTTACAAGGCTGTGGATTATCTGTGCAGGAAGGGGCATAGGAGAATTGCCATCATTACCGGAAGGGAGACGGATTTTGCCATCGGGGGACTGCGTCTGAAGGGATATCAGAGGGCTTTGGCAGATAATGGCATCGCCTATGATCCGGAACTGGTCAGGTATATGAAGATGGATATTCCAGAGTATTCTGCCGCCAATGGTTATCAGGTGACGAAGGAATTATTGGAATCCGGGGTGGATTTTACTGCCATCTATGTCATATCTGATTTGACGGCCTTCGGTGCTTATAAGGCGATTTTCGATGCAGGGAAGAGGATTCCGGAAGACTTTTCTGTCATGGGCTTTGATGGGCTTGAGGCGACTAGGTATTATCATCCGTCCCTCACTACGATTGTTCAGCCCAGCAGCGAGATGGTGAAATGTTCCATTGAACTGTTGATGGATGCCATTGCCGGCAAGAAGGAGATGAGACAGCTGATTATGGAAGCGAATCTCTTGGAGCGGGATTCGGTGGCAGATATCAGCGACATGGCATTGAGAGATTAAGATTCCTAGTACAATGAAAATATGTCAGGTGCTTAATATTCGTTGTACTAGTCGATATCAAAGGCAGTGTACGATAGAAGGAGATAAAAGGGCATGTTTCGTATAGATAGTAAATTTTTTGTTGTTTTGTCCAGGCTGGCTGATCTGGTGATACTCAATATCCTGTTCTGGGTGTGTTGTATTCCCATTGTGACCATCGGGGCATCCATCACCGCAATGTACGCTGTGACGAAAAAGATGGCAGAGGACAGGGAGGGCTATATTTTCAAAGGATTTTTTATCGCCTTCAAAGAAAATTTCCGGCAGTCTACCATTATGTGGATGATCTTATTGGTTCCGATTGCCATCGTATCTGCCGATTTGTACATCAGCAATTGGATTAGGGAGGGTCTTGCCCAGACTTTTTTCAAGGGCTTTCTGCTGCTGGCCTGGATGCTTATCATGTTCGTAATGATTTACGCCTTTGCGCTTCAGAGCACTTTTGAGAATACGATAAAGAATACCTTGAAGAATGCCCTGCTGATTTCCCTAGCCCATACGCCCCGGTCTCTGGCCATGACCTTTCTTGCCTTGTCGCCCTTTATCGCATTGCTGTATTTCGGGGAGTATTTTGGGATGGAGCTGCTACTGATTATTTTAATCTGGTTTTCCGGGACGGCGTATCTTAATTCGTTGATCTTGAATAAGATTTTTAAGAAATATATGTAATCCATGTTGAATAATAAAATACTTATATATTATGGACTAAAGTATTTTCTTTTTATCAAAAATGTTGCATGGAGCAATGAATCCTTTGTGAATATTGGATTTATTTGCATCTTCAATATGATGAGTCCGCATTGCATCGATCTCAATGGTGCAGAAAATGAGATGAGATTTTTGGAAAAAGAGGGATTGCTGGTGGAAAATATTGTAGAAATTGAGAAAATATTTTTGATATCTTGAAAAGTATCAATGGTGTCAATGCTGCGATTAAGAATGCAGAGAGGCGAATGCTGGGCTATGAAGAAAAATCAATTCGACCGTCGGAATATAACCCTTGGCTTCTTTGGAAAAACTTGACTTCAATTTAGCAAGTCTCCTCAAGAAGCCAAGGGTTTGTGCATCAGCAGGTGATGACCGTCCCAGTCTTTCCCTCTATTCCTGCCAGAGCGGTATCAATGCTGGTAATGATGGATTTCCGCTTCTTGGTGTCGGAGGAGGAGGCAAAGGAGACTGCGGCCTCCACCTTGGGGAGCATGGCGCCTGTGGTAAATTGCTTTTCCTCGATATACTGGGTGGCTTCTTCCACCGTCATGGAATCCAAAGGCGTTTCTTCTGCCGTGCCAAAGTTCAGTGCAACTTTTTCCACGCCAGTGAGGAGAAGCAGGATGTCGGCATCAAGTTGTTCCGCCAGGCATGCACTGGTCAAATCTTTCTCGATAACGGCGCTGGCGCCTTTCAGGCGGGTTCCCTGCTGGAGCACCGGGATGCCGCCGCCTCCGGCGGCAATTACGATCTGCTCTGCCTCCATCAGGGCCTTGATGGCATCCAATTCATAGATTTCCATGGGACGGGGAGCGGCGAGGATTCTCTGGAATCCCTTCCCCGAGATTTCCGTCACATGATTTCCTTTCTTTTCCTCAGCCTTGGCATCCTCCTCGCTCATGTATCGCCCGATGCGCTTGTGAGGCTGGGCGAAGGCGGCATCAAAGGGATCCACCCGCACTTGGGTAATCAAGGTGGATACGGGTTTGTAGATGCCTCTGTCCAAAAGTTCGGTGCGAATCGCATTCTGCAAATCATAGCCAATGTATCCCTGGCTCATGGCACTGCACACGGACATGGGGGCTACGGTATTCTCTGGCTCCAGCCGGCTGTACTCTGTCATGGCAGCATGGATCATCCCCACTTGGGGGCCATTGCTGTGGGTGATAATCACTTGATATTTTGCTTCAATTAAGTCCACGATGGCAGAGGCGGCATTCTTTACCGCTGTCTTCTGTTCCGGGAAGGTTTTTCCCAAGGCGCTGTGTCCCAGTGCGATCACCACTCTTTTATTTTCCATAAGATTGCTCCTCCATTTATGATAGTCGTATTTTTCTTTCCAATGGATAATATTGTATCATGTATCCATTGGAAAATCAAATGCAGGAAATGTGGCAAAATACATAGATTGCTATTAGTTGTTACTATTTTCTATTCTTCATGTTTCATATTTTCTAAATTCATATGCCACCTTCCTTTACTTATTTTTTGAAAAACAGGAATGTATTCCAGAGGCGCCTGTGCAGTAATCCACTGTCCGCCTTCTAGTGTTTCGTTCTCGTGGATGTTTTTCCAAGTACCGGCGGGCAGATATACCTTGCGCTCCCTTGCGCCAGCCTCCAGAATAGGAGCAACCAAATACTGATTTCCAAACATGTATTGGTTCTCCAATTTCCAGCAAGTCTCGTCTTGGGGAAATTCGTAGAACATGGTTCGCAGTAAAGGTGCGCCAGTTTCGGCGGCCTCGCCCATTAGTTTTTCCAGATAGAGCTTCATGGCCTGACGGAGTGCCAGATGCTTTTTCAGTATCCGGAATACTTCCTCCCCATAGCTCCACATTTCATTGGGATGCCCGGTATACAGATATCCGCCGCCCCATTCCAGATCAGATAGGGGCTCGATATCGTGAGGGCCACGGTCGCCGTGCATTCTAAGAATTGGCGTGAATACTGCATATTCAAACCAGCGGATGAGGAGTTCGTGGAAAGCAGGGTCGTTCACATCATTTGTCATGAACCCGCCAATATCCGTATTCCACCATGGGATTCCGGCTAGTCCCATATTTAGGCCGGCAACCACCTGATCCCGCAGGGATTCAAAGGTGCTGTTCACATCTCCTGACCAGAGCAGAGCGCCATATTTCTGGCTTCCCGCCCATCCGCAGCGGAGCAGGCTGCAGCAGTCGGATTCCATGCCAGAGGATTGGAATCCTTCATAGAATGTCTTTGCAATCATCTTGGGATAGATATTGCTAACCTCCAGCCCGGTTCCCATATAATAGCGGTAATTTGCATAGTCATATACGCCGAAGTCCGGCTCGCAGTTATCCAGCCAGAACATGTCAATGCCCAAGTCCTTATAGTTCTTCTTGCAGGTTTCCCATAGGAACTTCTGAGCCTCTGGATTGGTCACGTCAATAGAGATGCAGTCCCCCTCGAAATCGTAGGTCTGCATGCTGCCATGCTCTGCTTTGATTAAAAGTCCCCTGTCGAATAATTCTTGGAAATTTTCGCTCTTCCGATCCACATTGGGGCAGACGGATACCATAACCTTGGTGCCCATTGCGTGCAGCTCGTCGCACATCGCTTTCGGGTCAGGCCAGTAAACCGGGTCGAAGTGCCAATCCCCCTGCCGTGTCCAGTGGAAGAAGTCAATGATGATTACGTCCAGCTTGATGCCTCGCTTGTGATATTCCCTGGCAACGCTAAGTACTTCATCTTGGGTGCGGTAGCGCAGCTTGCACTGCCATAGCCCCAGCAGTCCTTCCGGCAGCATTGGAGCCCGGCCCGTCACCTCGGTGTAATTCTTTACCAAGTCAGCGGGATGGTCGTCTGCGGTAATCCAGTAATCCA
>CASGVX010000165.1 GCA_949346185.1 uncultured Lachnospiraceae bacterium | reverse complement strand
CTCTGGACGTCAGCAGAAACACCGCTCTGACAGACTTGTACTGCGGGGGGAACCAGCTGACTTCTCTGGACGTCAGCAAAAACACCTCTCTGACATCCTTGGACTGCTGGGAGAACCAGCTGACTTCTCTGGACGTCAGCAAAAACACCTCTCTGACATACTTGGACTGCGGGGGGAACCAGCTGACTTCTCTGGACGTCAGCAGAAACACCGCTCTGACAGACTTGTACTGCGGGGGGAACCAACTGGCTTCCCTAGACGTCAGCAGAAACACCTCTCTGACATACTTGTCCTGCAGGGGGAACCAGCTGACTTCCCTAGACGTCAGCAGAAACACGGCTCTGACAGAATTGTCCTGCGGGGACAACCAGCTGACTTCCCTAGATGTCAGCAGAAACACCTCTCTGACATACTTGGTCTGCGATGATACCGTCGCCGTCACAGGCTACAAGAAAAATCAACCAGAATAAACAGATTGATATCAGTGGACATCCATAACATGATGCAATGTTTTTGGAGGAATATACATCATGCGGAAAACATCAGATTCACCCACTTGGCTTTTTTGACGAGCAGTCTTTGTCCTTTATCAAACCATGCATCCACAGGAACGCAAGGCAACCCAATAACCCAATCATAGAGAGGAGAATAACATGAAACGAATCACAAAGAAAGCAATCGCAACACTATTGGCTGCAACTTTAACACTATCGGCAGCCCAGCCCTCCCAAGCAGCGCGGGCAGGGGTAAAAAAGCAGAGAATGACTGCGGAGGATGAAGGCCCCTACGCATACTTTGCCTTTCCCAGCAGTGACATGAGAGAGTGGATTTACAAAGGAAAGAGCATCCAGGCAAAGATGGTGGTGCCCTCCGGCGCCAAAATCAAGAGCGTTACGCTGACTTCCAGCAACCAAAAAGTAATCAAAATCGTGAATGCGAAGAAGGGCAGACTAAAAGCCATCAAGAAAGGCAAAGCAAAACTTACCTTGAAGGTTGTCTGGAAATACAGCGGCCGTCTGGACAATCCCCGTTACAAATATGTGGGACAAAGCACCAATTATAGGACTGCCACGAAGAAATCCGGGCATACCTATACCACCATCTGCAGCAACTTAATTTACGTGTATCGCCGCTAGCAAAGAAAAGGCAATACGCAAGCCGCCCTTGCCATCCGCTGCCAGAAGGGCAGAAAAACTAGGACAAAGAAGTTGACGTTAGATATAAAAGTATTATAATTTAGGAGGGGGAAATAGATAACATATATTATCCAAGCAAAAGCAATTCCCCAAGAAAGGAGCAACATATCATGAAAAAAGCAAAAGTACTATTGGCAGCAGCCACCTTCTCCTTGCTCGCCCTCGCCGGGCAGCCCAGAGACACGGCAGCGGCCACCTACTACGACACCTGCAAGGAAGGAGCCCAGGCAGACGGTTCGCAGATCATCAAGGTCAGCGCCAAGGAAATGAAGTCCGGACAGCAGAGCATGGCTCTCCAGGACGCATTCTACGCGGCTCAGGAAAAAGCAAACTCCAACAAAAAATATACCATTGTCGTAGAGCCGGGAGAATACCAGCTAGACTTCTCCCTGCACATGTACAGATACACCACCCTCCATGCAGAGGGAAGTACATTCAACAGAGTGAAATCCTTTGACGGAAACATGCTCAAGGTAGGGGATGTGGGCGACGACGGTGACAAGAAGAAGGGATATTACTACGACGGCATTACTGTTATTGGCGGCACTTGGAACGGCAATGGCACCAAGAAGCCCATCTACCGGGCAGCCCACTGCAAGAATCTGACGATTCAGAATGCCACCTTCAAATCCTGCGTCAACACCCACCTGATGGAAGTAGCGGCACTGGACGGATTCACCGTGAGAAACTGCACCTTCCAAGACGGCAAAAGGGCAGGGGGCAGCAAAAGTTCCTTTGCAAACGAGGCAATCCAGATAGATATCACTGAGAAGAAGCACTTTAACGCCGTGGCCAGCGAGGTCATCACCTCTCGCAACATCACCATCGAGAACAACACCTTCAAGAACGTGCTGCGAGGCGTAGGAGCCCATACCTCCTATGTGGGACTACCCATCACAGGCGTAAGGATCACTGGCAACACCTTTGAGAACATCCCCAGCATCGCCATAGAATGCCTGCACTTTCAGGACTGCTTGGTAGAAAATAATACCTTGAAAAAATGCGGCCGGGGAATCTCCGTATTCAGCATCCACGAAAACGCTAACGGCATGTACAACGGCAAGAAAAGCGCGCCCAAGACCCTGAATGCAAAGACCATCCTGCGGAACAACAAAATCCAAGTCCAGAACACAGGCGAATCCGTATCCTCCGGCATTGCAGTCCAGGGAGCAAATCTCAAGAAAGCCACCAAGGGAGACGGTGAAAAGATTGCCAAGGGAAATTACATGGTGTCTAACGTGCAGATTTATAACAACACCATCACCACGAAAGCCATGGGAATCATCCTGAGAGATGCCAAGAAAATCACCATGAAAAATAACGTCATCACAGCCAACGGCAAAGGCGAAAACTACGGCATCTTGGCAACAGATGCCTCCGATGGCATCAACATTCAGGGAAATACCGTGACAGCGGCAAAGGTAGGAGGCATCACCGCCAGAAACGCCAAGAATGTGAAGATCCTCAGCAACACGGTCACCGTCAAGACCGGCGGGAAAAAATACGGCATCATGTCAGCAGACGGCTCTGCCAATGTCAAAATCGGCGGCAACACCGTAAAGGCAAAGGGGACGGGAATACTAGTTCGCCGCACCAGAAAGGCCAATATCTACAGCAATAAAATTACCGGATCCAATGCAAAGAATCAGTATGGCATCCTGATTTCCAAGGATTCCAAAAAGGCGACGGTAAAGAAAAATACCATCAAGAAATATAAGAAGAAAATCTTGAAGAGGAAGTAGAGATTGATGCTGCGTCAGCCAGCATCTTCGCTCCCTTGAGCGCACAAAGAGCAGGGCCAAACCAATGCCCTGCTCTTCTTTTGTTCTTCTCTTGCCTTTCTCTTGCCTTTCTCCTGCCCATCTATGTATCCGCTTTAAATCAGTTCTTCAATTCAAACTGCCCTATCAGCTGATCTAGCATAGAAGCCTGTGCGGACAATTCCTCGCTGGTTGCCGATGCCTCCTCGGCAGTTGCCGCATTGCTCTGCACCACGCCTGATATCTGGTTCACGCCCTTTTCTGCCTCGCGCATTGCCTCTGCCCGGTTTTCCATCATCTGCTTGAGATTTCTGGAGAACTCGGCAATCTGCTTGATGCCTTCCACCACAGACTCGATAGCGCTTGATGCGTGATCCGCCGCACTGTTACCCTCAGATACTTCATTGAGGGAAGCCTCAATCAATTCTCTAGTATCAACTGCCGCCTTGGCGCTCTGGTCAGCCAGTTCTCTAATCTGGTCTGCCACGACTGCAAAGCCGCGCCCTGATTCTCCCGCTCTGGCAGCCTCGATGGAAGCATTCAGAGACAAGAGATTGGTCTGAGCCGCAATGGACTCAATTTCGGATATGATATCCCCAATTCTCGTGGAAGTCTCGTTGATTCGCTCCATGGCAGCCATCATGGTATCCATTTCCTGACGGCTCCGATCCGCTTCATCTGCGTATCTCTTTGCCTTCACATAAGATTCATCCGCACTCTGGGCGCCCTTTTCCATGCTTTCCGTGATATCAGAAATCGTCTCATGCAATATCATGACAGAATGCGCCTGGTCTGTAGCGCCTTCCGCAAGACACTGGGAGGCTGTCGCCAATTCATCCGATCCTGCGGACACCTGATTGGAAGCCTCGCCAATGGATAGCAATGTTTCTGTCATCTGATTCCGCAGTCCCCGCATAGACTCGTACAACTCCTGGAAATCTCCAGTATAGCGCTCCGAAGCCTGCGACCTGACGGTATAATTTCCTTTCGCCATCTGCCCAAGGACTTCCCCGATATCATTTATAATGGCATCCAAGTTATCTGCCATTTCCTTTGCATCCTTTTCCATATTCTCCACTTCATCCCCGGTCTCTACCACGGGAAATGGAGAAGCAAGATCTCCCTGTGCAAATGTCTTGAGGCGTTCTCCCAATTCTCCCAAAGGAGCGGAAATCTTTTTGGCAATATTCTTTCCGATTTTCGAGGACAAAACCATGACTATCGCAATGACGACGATAATTAGCGCCACAAGAAGCCACCCGACTACCGTAAGCACTTGGGCCAGGCTGTTTCCTTCTTCCACTTTGACCACTAGCAATTCATTCAACTTGCTGTAAATGCTTTCGTACTTGCCAGCCAATTCGTTCAGTGCCAATTCCTGGGCTTGAACACATTTGGCTCGGTCTGTCGTCGCCCCCAGCTCCATAATCTCTGCATCCAATTCCCAGTAGCCATCCAGCTCTGCCGCAATCGCATCATATGTATCCCGGCCATCATCAGATACAATCGTATTTTCAATCCTTGCAAAGTACTCATTAAATTCAGCGATATTCTCCTGGTGCTGCATTACCACAGTGTCAATGGCGTCTTGGTCATCATAGCCAATAGCAGCCCGGAGCGATGAACGGATGTCTGCAAATTCAAACATCGCCTTTCCAATATCCCCCTGCGCAAAACCAAAATTCTTCAAAGCATAAGAATAACGATTGGATATAATAATCAGTGCAATCACACCCAAAACAGCCGCTACTGCGCTAATCGTTGATACCTTAAAAAAAGATATCGTCAGTTTTTTTTCAATGTTTTGATTTTCTTTCATACATTCTCCCATCTGTTACATAGTGTTAATTAACTTTCATCACAGTCCCAATATTAACTTCTGTTATATTTACTTGCATTATGCTGGAAAATTTATGATTAAGGGCAGCGAACCATGCTTAGGGCAATAGAAGATATTTGTGTCTCGTGTAGAAGGCTCATAGATAGTGTATAAATTTTCAAATACAACGCAACTCAAGCATTACGCTTATAATAGGAGCTAACATTTTCCGCATGAAACTACTCGATGCAGAATAGCCGACTTGATTACATATTATTATACTACTTTTCAACAAAAAAACAATACCTTCGATTAATTTATTATAGAAGGGGGAATCATATGTTACTTGCAAGTCAAAAAAGAATCGTAGAATACATTATTTGTACCTTCCAGCAAAAGATGTATTATCCCAGCATATTTCGGATATACTATGCATAAAGCAAATTCATCCGCCTCTATGGGAACATCCCATCAACAGACATATAACTGT
>CASGVX010000164.1 GCA_949346185.1 uncultured Lachnospiraceae bacterium | reverse complement strand
GTTTTCAGGCATTTCCGCAATTCCGCATTGTATCAATTTCGTTGTTGCGATGTTGGTGGCGGCAATCAGCTGACACTTGGCAGGGTAGCGATAATTCCCCTCCAGACGGCTCACATTCACAAATCCTTCCTCTAGAGGCTGGCGCAGCACGTCAATAGTCTGCCGGGGGAATTCTGCCATCTCGTCCAAGAATAAAATGCCTCCGCTTGCCAGACTGATCTCTCCCGGCCTCGGGGTACGCCCTCCCCCGATGAGAGCCTGTCTCGTCACCGTGTGATGGGGCTCCCGAAAAGGGCGATAAGCCACATAAGGAGACGTTTCCGACAAAAGGCCGGCCACGCTATATATTTTAGATATCTCCATCTGCTCTCTAAAATCCATCTTCGGAAGAATCCCGGGAATCCGCTTGGCAATCATGGTCTTGCCAGAACCGGGCGGCCCAATCATAAGCATGTTGTGCATCCCAGCGGCAGCTACTTCCACCGCCCGCCGCACCAATCGCTGGCCGCATACCTCGGAAAAATCCGGGAGTTTCTGCTCATTGGGAGAAAGATCTCTCTTCTCCCACACATGTTCCGCCAGATTCTCCTGCTGAAGCCACTGCACCAGCTGCTCCAGATGGGAAACGCCAACCACCTGCATCCCCTGCACAACCCCCGCCTCCGACACGTTCTCCTCGGGGACTACGCTATAGCGGATACCGTGCTCGAAGGCCGTATACACCCGAGGCAGCACTCCGGAAACAGCCTTGATCTGTCCCTCCAGCCCCAACTCGCCGATAAAGATAAATTGCTTCATATATTCTTGGGAAATATAGCCGAATGCAGCCAGAATAGAAACTGCAATGGCAAGATCATAGCCGGTGCCATCCTTTCGGATATCCGCCGGCGACAGATTGATGGTAATCTTCTTCGGGGGAAAGCGGATGCCGGCATTGCGCATGCCAATCTGAACCCGCTCCCTAGCCTCCTTCACCTCCGAAGACAGGAATCCTACCAATGAAAAACCAGGCAGACCATTAGAAACGTCTGCCTCCACCTGAATCATGCGGCCCTCAATGCCATGAATCGCCGCACATAAAGAAACACTATACATATCGTCCCTTCCTCCTCATAGGAAAGAGACTCCCCGAAAATATTATAATACACACGTAAGAAAGTGTCAATCTCTTGATTTATCATATAGGAAATTGCGCATTTTTCTTTCGCAATCCTTCGATGCGAAGAACGCTGGTTTTGCATTCTCCCTAGAACTTTAGTTCTTTGGTGAAATCGTAGAATTTTCTTAGTCGATGTGCTTTATCAACTTTAAAATTCTTTTCACCTTATTTATCTAAAAATTTTTTCAATTCATCCATGAATGTGCTCACATCTTTAAATTCACGATAAATAGAGGCAAAACGCACATAAGCCACCGCATCCAGTTCTTCCAGCCTAGTCATCACCAGCTCGCCAATATAGCTGCTCTTTATCTCCTTGGCTCCCAGATTAAATATTTCCGCTTCAATCTTGTCAATCATGGTATTCATCTGCGTAACGGAAATGGGCCGCTTGTGACAGGAACGAAACACTCCCCGCTCAATTTTAATCCTGTCATAGGGTTCCCTCGTCAAGTCCTTCTTGATTACCACAAGAGGAATGGCCTCCACCTTCTCATAGGTAGTAAAACGCTTTTCGCACTGATCGCACTGCCTTCTCCTGCGAATAGAATTCCCCTCGTCCGCCGGTCTGGAATCAATCACCTTCGTATCTTCTTCTCCACAAAATAGACATCTCATCTTTCTCTCACCTTTCCGCTTTCTAACACCCCCGGCCTCCTCCACTCAGAAAGATGACCGAAATCGACAATTTTAATCATTGTAACCTTTTACGTCATAAAAAGCAAGGTGTGCTCAGGCTTTCTTTTTCAGATGCAGTGCGAGTAATCCACTGTGCTATCCTTTCACAGCGACCGTGAATAGCATGCTTGTCATCCGTTCCACTCGCATTTGTGCAGGCATTTTTCTCGCTCCACCTCCACTAGGATAACATCGCTCCCAATTCTCCTGATATCACAGTAAGGAATAATGTACTCATGATCTCTCCCCATAATTCCCAAAATCTTGCAGGGGCCCGGTACGATGATGGCAACAATTCTCCCAGTCTTTACCTCAAAGTCCACGTCGCACACATTGCCCAGCCGCTCCCCGTCACAGATGTTGATGACTTCCTTTTCTCTCAAATCACAGATGCGCATCCTCTTCTCCCAGAACTCGTTTATATATCCTATGATGAAGAAAGAAAAATATTCAGCAGCAATCATTTACAGACATTATTCAGCGTAGATATTCCTTCATGGAGCGCAGAGCCTTTTTCTCCAGCCGGCTCACCTGGGCCTGGGAAATATGGATTTCCTCTGCCACCTCCATCTGGGTTTTGCCTTGGAAATAGCGGAGGTCTATGATTTTATGCTCCCGCTTAGACAACTGGTCTACCGCCGCCTTCAGAGAAATTTCCTCCACCCAGCTGTCCTCTTTATTTTTCTTGTCGCTAATCTGATCCATAATGTGGAGGGTGTCTCCCCCCTCCCCGAATACCGGCTCGTAGAGGGACAGAGGATTCTGGATGGCATCCAGCGCCAGTACCACGTTCTCCTTAGTAGAGCCAATGCGCTCAGCAATTTCTTCCACCGTGGGCTCCTTATCCGACTCCTTCATCATGGCTTCCTTGGCATAGATTGCCTTGTAAGCGGTATCCCGGATAGAGCGGCTGACCCGGATGCTGTTATTGTCTCTGAGATAGCGCCTGATTTCCCCGATAATCATGGGTACCGCATAAGTACTGAATTTCACATTCATCGTTACATCAAAATGATCGATGGATTTCATCAGCCCGATACAGCCAATTTGGAATAAATCGTCAATATTTTCACCGGAATTGGAAAAGCGCTGGATAATGCTTAGCACCAGCCGAAGATTACCCTTGATGAAAGTCTCTCTGGCTGCCTGGTCTCCCTCCCTGATTCTGTCGAATAATTCTTTCTTCTCCTCCTCTGTAAGGAGTGGTAGTTTCGCCGTATTCACGCCGCAGATTTCTACTTTATACATTGCCATAGTAACTCTCCTTCACACTTCCAATCGTGATAATAGGTAGGGTTTACTATTTTGGCTTTTTTATACAAAATGGCAGGGCTAAATTTGCTCCATTTTCAATATTTCCTTCTTGAGCCGCTTCATGATCTTCTTCTCCAGGCGGGAGATATAGGACTGGGATATCCCCATCATATCTGCCACCTCCTTCTGGGTCTTCTCCTTCCCATCCTTCCTTCCAATCCCAAAGCGCAGCTCTATAATCTCCCTCTCCCTAGGGCCAAGCTTTTCCAATGCCATGCGCAGCAGCCTCTTATCTACCTCCTCCTCAATATCCCTAGAAATGATATTCTCATCCGTGCCCAGAATATCCGACAGCAAGAGTTCATTCCCATCCCAGTCCACATTGAGTGGCTCGTCGATAGATACCTCGTAGCGCAGCTTATTGTTCCTCCGCAGATACATGAGAATCTCATTCTCTATGCAACGGGAAGCATAGGTTGCCAGTTTGATATTCTTCAATGGATTAAACGTATTAATTGCCTTTATTAGTCCGATAGTCCCAATAGAAATCAAATCTTCCACCCCAATCCCCGTATTGTCAAACTTCTTGGCAATGTACACCACCAAGCGGAGATTATGCTCAATCAGATGGTTCCTAGCCTCCTTATCCTCCTCTCCTCCTAATTTATCCAACACCGCCTTCTCCTCCTCGGAAGTGAAGGGAGCCGGCAGAATTTCAGCGCCGCCTATGTAATGGATCTCTCCCCCCTTGTGGGAGCAGAAAAGCCCATGAAGCTCCGGCATAATCCGCAATTGAAACCTATTTGACATCGATATCTTAAGCATATGTTCCTCCATTCTGTCTTTCACGACCCCATAATATAAGTTATCGGAACTTGCAACGCAAGTTTCGATAAAAGGCGCAGAATGCGCCGTAAATCTGATTACAGGGTTCGCAAAGCGGTTCCTGTAATATTCAAAATCATCTGTATTTCATCCATTTCGCCCAGATGAGGGCTCACCGCCACCAATATATTCTCATACATCCTCTCTCCCCCCACCACGGCCCGCTCCAACCGATATGCCTCCCACAGCCCGCTCCCGCCAAGGGTCTGGAAAGGGATGTAAATGGGCGCGCTTCCCTGAGACAAGGCCAGCTTCCCCGCCAGATCTTCCGACACAATCCACACCCCTTCTCCCGTATATGGACTGACTAGCCGATTTCCCGTATCCATCAGGGCTTTCACCTGCCAACGTCTGCCGCCGTGAGCCACCTCCACCCACACGAACGTCTGCTGGTTCTGCCTCTGGGCTGCCCACTGTCTCCGAAGCATGGCAAAAGCAATGCCCATCAGCGCCATGGAAAGGCAAAGCATTCCCATGGCAGAAACAGGCAGTTCGTCAAAAACCGCATTTCCCACAGAGAGGAACGCTGCGATGCCACCGCCGCAAAATAGTGTCAGAGACAGAAAAATCGCAATCTCCCGCCACCAGTTCCTGAGCGAGCGGGGCAGAAAGACGGCATACGCCATCCCCCCCAATTCCAGCAGGGCGATTCCCGCCCTCCAAGCCTTCTCATTCCATAAAATGTAGGTGCTCCCAGTGGAGATTCCAGCAAAAAGAAGAGAAAAAAGAAAAATCCTGCCTCCCATCTTCCTTTTCTGTCGTATGATGGCAGTCAAATGCAATAGAAAGAAATTCATCATAAAGTTCAAGATGAGGTAAATATCAACATAAAATATTTCATGCACAGAATATCCCTCCGCTCCCCCATGGGTCATCTCCCAGATTCCATAGGAACTTTACACTGCTTTTCCTTTCTGAAATTAGTATAATGATTGACCCCTGCGAAAAGTGTCAAAGAGGGACGGAAGCAAAAAAGAGTTATGTTCCGTCTTTCGACAAAACATAACTCTCAATATCTGGAAAAATGTCCTTACATGCCCTCATGCAAGCTTATCACAAACTCTTCCAATGAACTTTGCGCTCTCCATAAGCATAAGTTAATTGGCAGGTGCCGGAGCACTGCTGGCTGCCGGAACCTGATTTCCTCCTGCCGGAGCCGCACTGGCTGCCGGAGCCGTACTGGTTACCGGAGCCGTACTCGCCGCCGGGGCTGGCGTCACTCCCAGCGCGGTATTTTCCCACTTCACCATAAAATATTCTGAAAATCCATATGCAAGCAGACACATACTGCAAAGTAGCAATA
>CASGVX010000163.1 GCA_949346185.1 uncultured Lachnospiraceae bacterium | reverse complement strand
AGCAATTAGTCTCCTCCGAAAGCCGTAATGTTGCAAGGCGTAACCAGTTTTTCTTTTACGGATGCTTTCAAATATTTCGTGCAAAAAACTTTCCAAAGGTTTCAGAAGTGGTCTGCAAAATTCAAAATATGGAAGGATAATGGGAAATTATCCTATACCCACAATTGACTGTGAATAGTAACAGAGAATGCTACACAGGGAGGAACGGTGTGAATAGTAATGCGAAAAATATCCCATACTAAGGAACTGTTAGGAAATGTATTTTCGAAAGTTCCCAGCGGGAGCAGAAATGAGGTGTGTATGAAAAAATATCAGATTGTGGATGTGAGAGGAAGGCAGATTCTGGATTCCAGGGGAAATCCCACCGTGGAGGCGGAAGTTACCCTGGGATGTGGGGTGAGGGGCAGAGGCGCAAGCCCCAGCGGGGCATCCACGGGCATTTACGAGGCCCATGAATTGAGGGATGGCGGGAAAGCCTATATGGGAAAGGGGGTTTCCAAGGCGGTGGCCAGAGTGAATCAGGACATCAGGGAAGTTCTGGTTGGCATGGACGGCAGATGCTGCTATGATATTGACAAGAAGATGCTGGAACTGGATGGGACTCAGGAGAAGAGCCGTCTGGGGGCAAATGCGATTCTTGCGGTGTCTATTGCGGCGGCTAGGGCGGCGGCCAAGGCTCAGAGAATGCCGCTGTATCGTTTTCTGGGCGGGGTGAGCGGCACTACCCTTCCCGTGCCTATGATGAATATCCTGAACGGGGGCGCCCATGCTACCAATACGGTGGATACCCAGGAATTTATGATTATGCCCGTGGGGGCGGACAGTTTTACCGAAGGGCTCCGGTGGTGCCAGGAGGTCTACCATACCCTGCGCCAGCTGCTGCATGGAAGGAAGCTGGCCACTTCCGTGGGGGACGAGGGGGGATTTGCACCGGATCTGGCAAATGACGACGAGGTAATCACGCTGATTCTGGAGGCCGTGAAGGAAGCGGGATATGAGCCGGGGAAGGATTTCGTATTGGCGCTGGATGCGGCGGCCAGCGAGTGGAAGGGGGAGAAGCAGGGAGAGTATCGTCTGCCAAAGAGCGGGCAGGTGCTCAGCACCCAGGAATTGATTTCCCACTGGAAGGATTTGTGCGAGAAATATCCCATTCGCTCCATTGAGGATCCCTTGGACGAGGAGGACTGGCTGGGATGGAAGTCCATCACCCAGGAATTGGGTGACAAGATTCAGCTGGTGGGGGATGATTTGTTCGTGACCAATACCAGCCGGCTGCAGAAGGGAATCGACAGCGGATGTGGAAACTCCATTCTCATTAAGCTGAACCAGATTGGTACGCTGTCAGAGACGATGGACGCCATCAAGCTGGCCAAGAAGAATGGCTATACCAGCATCATTTCCCATCGCTCCGGGGAGACGGAGGACACAACTATCGCCGACTTGGCAGTGGCGCTGAACGCAGGGCAGATTAAGACCGGGGCGCCCAGCCGCAGCGAGCGGGTGGCGAAATATAACCAGCTGGTGCGCATCGAGGCAGAGCTGGGAGACGTGGGATTCTATCCGGGTATCAAAGCATTTTGACATTTTCAGGCAGATTCGGTAAAATGTGTGATTAGTGGTTCGAGAGAATATGAGAGAGAGGAAATCTGCCGATGGATGCTGTTGTAGAAAATCTACTGGATTTTATTGAGAAAAGCCCCACGTCTTTTCATGTGGTGGATAATATCAGTGAGAGGTTATTGGCTCAGGGATATGAGGAACTGGAGGAGAGCCGGGAGTGGCGGCTGCGCTGGGGAGGAAAGTATTTCGTGACGAGGAATCACTCTTCCCTCATCGCCTTTTCTCTGCCGACACAGGCGGGGAAGGGGTTTCATATGGCAGCCAGCCACACGGATTCTCCCGCCTTTAAGGTTAAGGCTCGTTCGGAAATCAGCACGGAGGAGTATGTGAAGCTGAATACGGAGAAGTATGGCGGCATGATCCTGCCCGCCTGGATGGATCGGCCGCTGTCTTTGGCGGGCAGGGTGTTTGTGGAGAGGGGGGAGGAGATTCGAGAGCACCTTCTGTGCTTTGACCGGAATCTTCTTGTGATTCCCAATCTTGCCATTCATATGAACCGGGATATTAATAAGGGATACGAATATAATCCCCAAGTGGATTTGCTGCCCATCTTTTCTCAGGAGAAGGATGCCAGACTGGGGGATTTGGTGGCAGAAGAATTGGACGTGCCCCGGGAGAGCATTCTATCGGAGGAACTTTTCCTGTATGTGCGGGAGAGGGGATGCGCTGTGGGCGACCGGGGGCAGTGGATTCTGGCTCCCCGGCTGGACGACCTGCAGTGCGTGTTCGCTTCCCTGGAGGGCTTATTGGCGGCTGCCCGGGGGGAGTATATTGCCCTAGGGGCATTTTTCGACAATGAGGAGGTGGGAAGCGGCACCAAGCAGGGGGCGGATTCTACCTTTCTCCAGGATGTGCTGGAGCGCATGGGTGAGAATTTGTCTATTTCTAGAGAGGTGCAGAGGCAGATGCTCGCCAAGAGCTTCCTCCTGTCTGCAGATAACGCCCATGCCCTCCATCCCAACCATCCGGAGAAGGCGGATTCTACCAACCGTCCCCGGATGAACGGAGGGATTGTGGTGAAATATCATGGAGGACAGAAGTATACCACGGATGGCTATTCCGGCGCCTATGTGGAAAAGCTGTGCCGGGAGGCCGGGGTGCCAAGCCAATTCTACTGCAACCGATCGGATGTGGCGGGAGGTTCCACGCTGGGCAATATTTCTGCTGCCCATGTGTCTGTGCCCTCGGCAGATATTGGCTTTGCCCAGCTGGCCATGCACTCTGCCGTGGAGACGGCGGGGGCGGAGGATATTGCTTATGGCATAAGGTTCTTCCGGTTTTTTTTCAGCCGGTAGCGGATTCTGGAAAAGACGTAGCACAAGGCGGAGAGGAGACAATTCATTGGGAAAGAGAACGCAAAATATCCCATGGGAGAAATTAGATAATACGGCAAATTTATTTCCTGCTATCGCAGGAAACAATATGACGAATGTTTACCGGATTGCGGTGACCCTGACGGAAGACATTGAGGAGGCATTATTGCAGCAGGCGTTGGATATGGTGCTGCCCCAGTTTGACACCTTCTGCGTGCGCTTGCGCAAGGGGATTTTCTGGTTCTATTTTGAGAAGAATAGCCAGCCGGCCCCGAAGGTATGCAAGGAGAATGATTATCCCTGCCGATATATCGAGCCATACGAAAATCAAAATTACCTGTTCCGGGTTACATACTATAAAAGGAGAATCAACTTGGAAGTGTTCCATGTGCTGGCAGATGGGATGGGGAGCGTGAATTTCTTGCGGGAGATTACCTACCAGTATCTTCGATTGAAATACGCTTCCCTGCAGGAGCAGTTTTCTGATGTGTTTTCCGACGAGACTTCCCTCAATACCGAGGACAGTTATCTCAAGAATTACAAGAGGAGCAGGAAAAAAGGGTATGAGACAGACAGGGCGGTGCATGTGAAGGGGGAGAGGATGCCGGAGGGGGGCATGTCGGTGATTCATGGGTTTCTCTCCGTGAAGGAATTAAAGGAGATTGGCGGAGGCTACGGGGTCAGCATCAACGAATACCTGACAGCGGTATTTCTCTATAGCATCTATCGGGAGTACCTGCATGGGCAGCCTTCCCACAGGCCTGTCTCTGCCAGCATTCCAGTGGATTTGCGCCCTTATTTTGACTCCCTGACCACCCGGAATTTCTTTGTGATGGTGAGTGCGGTATTTCGGCCGGACAGGGAGAACATCTCTCTGGAGGAAGTGATACAGATCGTGCGGGAGAGCTTGCGGAGCCAGAGGAAGAAGGAGCACTTGGAGAACCTCTTTTCCTATAATGTGTCCAATCAGAAGAATTTATTCCTCCGCTTCGTGCCCATATTCATCAAGCTTTTTGCCATGCGCATGGTGTACCGTTCCTCTGCCAGGGCAAATACCACCACGGTGACGAATATCGGAAACGTGCATGTGGAGGAGGCATACCAGCCTTATATCCAGCATTTTTATGCCATGCTGTCCGGCTCCCTGGGGCAGAATATCAAGGGGGCGGTGTGCTCCTATCGGGATACGCTGGTCTTTACCTTTTCTTCTGTGCTGGCAGATGTGTCCATCCAGAGAAGGTTTTTCCGCATCCTGTCAGAGGCGGGGGCGCATGTAGTGATTGAGAGCAACCATGAAATAACAGTGCAGAAAGAGGCTAGCTATGAATCAGTGTAAGAAATGCCGGGTGATGATCCGGGATGCGTCGGATGTGTGCCCCCTGTGTCACAATGTACTCACGCTGCAGGGAGAGGAGCAGGAACAATCCTATCCCTCAGTATATGGAAAGATACAATGGAGGAAGAGGTTGTTTTCCTTGTTGGTATACTTTCTAGTAATACTTGGGGTCGCTTTGTGTGTCATCAATTATTATGTGAATGGAGGGTTTGGCTGGTCGTACCTCACCAGCATTACCATTCTCTACCTGCTATATACGATATTTTATGGCTTTTACAGGAAGACGAACCATATCAGGAAAATATTTGTCCATGGGGCGGCAACCATGATATACCTTGGCGTGCTGGATGCATTTACCGGGGGAAAGGGATGGTCGGTAAACTATGGCCTTCCCGGCCTGCTTCTGGTGCTGGACGGCGTTCTGGTGGTGTGCATGCTGGTGAATTTCAGAAACTGGCAGAATTATCTTTTGGTGCAGCTGTTTGCCTTGCTGGCGGGAGTGGTGCTGCTGATATTGTATCTCTGCGGCGTGGCAGGCAATGCCGTGCTTGTCTGGTGCAATCTCGGGGCGTCGGCCATGATTTTTTCTTTCTGCCTCTCCATGGGGAACCGCAAGGCGAAGCAGGAATTGAAGAAGAGGTTTTATGTCTAAATGCTGCGTTCGCATTCATAGAAAAGAGAGACGCTGTTTCGCCGGGCTTGCTTGTATGAGACTGTCCTATGTTTTTCTATGGCTGTGGGTAGCGGTTGCATGAGAGAAATGAGGAGAACGATGGAAGAGGAACTGAGCCTGCGGGCGAAAATATTACGGCAGCTGATTCGCATGGCGACTTCGGAGAAATTGATTGGGCCGAAGATACAGGACGGAACATTTCGGAAGAATCTGGTAGAGCCGGCCTGGCACTGCCCCAAGGGATATTCCCTGCTGAAAATCAAGGATAAGACTGCTCGCATAGAATTGCTTGCGCCGCCGAAGGTGGGAAGCGATATGGTGGTGCTGCAGCTGCACGGCGGGGGATATATCGGGGA
>CASGVX010000162.1 GCA_949346185.1 uncultured Lachnospiraceae bacterium | reverse complement strand
GGCAAATCTCAATAAGTTAAAAGAGATGCTGGAACAGGAGCAGGCTCTGCGGAAGGGAGCCATGACGGAGGCTTTCGGCATGGGGCTTACCATGGTGGAGAAAGCAGAGGATCAGGTCAATGTGGCGCTGGCGGACGTGGGAACCAGATATAAGCGTCTGCAGATGACTCAGGAAAAACTTGCAGATCAGAAACTGGATACCAGAGAGCAGATGTCTGATAATGAAGATGTGGAGATTGCGGATGCCTATATCAACATGACAGAAGCCTATGACCTGTATACGGGGGCGTTGTCTTCTACAGCAAAAATATTAGGGAATTCTTTGCTAAATTATATATAAAAACATGTGAAACTGCACGGAGGCTGTCACTGTTTGCGATGATTTCTAAAAAAAGGCAAGAATCATTGTGAATAGAAATCAGCGGATATGTGCAGTTTCGCTTTTAGTGATGGAGGAAATGGCGAAGGTTGTTCGCTTTGCAAATAGTATGTCTGCAGCACAGTGCGCCTGGTGCGCCTTTCATGCTGCGGGCGATGGAAAGGCATGGGTATTATTATGATCATTGAGACCAGAGACTTTGGGACGGTAGAGATTGAAGATGAAAAGGTGATTCATTTTATGCAGGGGATTCCGGGATTTGACGAGTATAAGGATTATGTGATTCTCTATGACCATGACGGGGAGGAGCGGGAACTTTTTTCCTGGCTGCAGTGTGCCACGGAGCCGAGTCTGGCATTTCCCGTGGTGGATCCTTTTCTGCTGATGGACGCATACAATCCCATGATTGAGGATGACTTGCTGGAGCCGCTGGGGGATTTTACGGATGAAGATTTGATGGTACTGCTGCTGGCAACGGTGCCGGCAGATGTGAAAAAGACTTCTGTCAATATGAAAGCACCCATTTTGATTAATGCGCGCAATTACCAGGCCATGCAGGTAATTGTGGAAAACGAAGACTACCAGATTAAGCATATGTTGATTGCAGAGGATAAGGAACTGCCGGCAAATTAATTAGCAGCAGTTCCTTAGAGGGAAATGACAGGAGGACGCCTATGTTAGCATTAGCAAGAAAAATGAACCAATCCATCATGATTGGAAACGATATCGAGATTACGCTGTTGGAAATCAAAGGTGACCAGGTGAAACTGGGCATTACGGCTCCGAAGTCCGTGCCGATATATCGGAAAGAAATCTACGCCCAGATCCAGGAGGAAAATAAGAGCGCAGGGCAGGCAGTGGATCTGGCACAGTTGAAGGGAATCTTTGAAAAGAAAGAGTAAAGATTTTCAGCGGATTGCCGATATAAGTAATAGAATAATCGAATAATGTAGTTTTTGGAAAAGGATATCCAGATTCTGCATTGTGGAAATAACAATTTGGAATGCGATGCACATGGAGGTGAAAAGTATGCAGATGGATTCATTAGCGGCAGTAGACATGGAAAAGAAGGTGGTGGCGAAGGAACCGGTAGTAGTCCAGGCCGCAGCACCGGTAAAGGAGAATGCGAAAGTCTCGGAATCCGGCAGAGACACGGAGAAGAAGAGAGACCAAGGAGAGCAGGGTGACAATCCTTATGGCAAGGACAGGGAGCCGGCAAAGAGCAGTATGGATGCGGCGATGATGTTGCTGAATTCCCAGATTGCCAGAACGCATTGTGCCTATGCTTATGACGAGGTAACCAAGAGAGTCAGCATCAAGGTATTTGATGATGAGACAGATGAACTGATTCGAGAGGTGCCGCCAGAGAAATCTCTGGAAGCGCTGAAGAAGATGTGGGAGATTGCAGGAATTATCATAGATGAAAAGAGATAGGAAGAGGAGGATGTATTATGCCAATTAGAATGTCAGGAATGATGTCAGGAATGGATACGGACAGTATCGTGCAGTCTTTGATGTCTGCCCATAGGATGAAGCAGACGAAGATTTCTAACAAGAAGCAGACGCTGGAGTGGAAAAAGGAACTCTGGGGTGACATGAACACCAAGATCTTGAATTTTTATAAGGGCTCTCTGAGCAAGCTGAAGATGCAGAGCACCTATAAGACCAAGAGTGCGGTAAGTTCGGATACCAGCAAGATTACAGCCACGGCAAATGCCAATGCTTCCGAGGGAACTTATAAGATCAAGGTAAACTCTGTGGCATCTTCCCAGTATGTCACCAGTGGCAAGCTGGCGGGAGCCAGAGAGGTTGATGATCAGGGAAATCCCACCGGAAACACAGTGAAGGTTTCTAACAGCACCAAGTTGGTGGATTTGTTAGATAGCAGTGGAAATACCACCTTTAGCAAGGGTACGCAGATTACCATCAAGGGATCCAATGGCACCAACAATGCCACGCTCTTCGTGGATGAGAATACCACGGTGGCAGATTTTGTGGCAACGGCACAGTCTGCCGGGCTGACAGCTTCTTTTGATGCGTCTCAGCAGAGGTTCTTCCTTGCTTCCGGAAAGAGCGGGGATGACCAGAAGTTTACGATTACTTCCGCTGCCCTGACCCAGCAGCAGCAGGATGCCATCGCTGGCTGGAAAGAGGCAGTGGGATACAATTACTTGAGTTCCGGAGACAAGGCGGCCGTTTCAAAGTTGTTTGATGGTCTGCAGACGGGAACCGTCACCTATGGCACCGAGGTGGAGGAGCAGCTCAAGGGATATGTTGAGAAGGCACAGGAAGCAGGTGTGACTTCCTACTATAGAAACAGAGAGACAGAGCGGTTGAATAACCTGTATTTTGATGATGCGGATCACAAAGTTGTGTCTGCATCCGCAAAGCAGGCATATATTGATTACGGCATGAAGAAAGCCACAGGTGATGCGACTGCGGATGCGGCTTTGCGTACGAAATTGGAAGATGAATGGAATACGATGGTGGCCGATGACAGGGCGGCTGCCATGGCTGACATCGTGAGCAAGCAGACTGCTGAATATATGGACAGCGCTTCCACGAAGGCAGATATCGCCGCAGGCATTTCCGGCGGTATTGCAGGGGCGGCTGACCCCTTCCTCGCAGCAAGCAATAGCCAGAGGGAGACAAACATTAACAGCGCTGCTCAGAACTTTAACAGCGTGATGTCATCTCTTGCAGACAACAGCAGCCAGATGGCAGGTCTTGGCATCTCTGCAGTGGATGGTTCCGCAGTGGCCGAGGGTACGGATGCGGCAGGCCTTGGCATGGTGGTTGTGAAGGCGCAGAATGCATCTGTCACGGTGAATGGCGCAACCCTTACCAGCGAGGACTCCACATTGACAGTGAATGGACTGACCTTGAATATCTTGGACAGCACTGAGGGGAAGGAAGTCAGCATTACGGTAAGCAAGGATACCTCCGCTGTATATGATACCATCAAGGACTTTATCAGTGAGTACAACTCTATCTTGAAGAGCATGAACACCGGTTACAATGCGGCCACTGCCAGAGGCTATGATCCTCTGACGGATGACCAGAAGAAGGCCATGACGGATGACGAGATAGAGAAGTGGGAAGGAAAGATCAAGAGTTCTCTGCTTCGTCGTGACAATACGCTGAGCGGCCTGATTAGTTCCTTCAGGAATAATATGATGGGAAGTTACAAGGCTTCCGATGGAAAGACCTATTCTCTGGCTTCTCTGGGAATTACCACCTCCACAGACTACAAGGAGGGCGGCCTTCTGCACATCAAGGGCGATGAAGATGACGATGTGTTCGGTGATGAGGAGAACAAGCTGCAGAAGATGCTGGATGAAGATCCGGATTTGGTGATGGAGATTCTTACAGGCCTCACCAATAACCTGTATGAGGACTTGAAGAAGAGAATGGCTTCTACCAGCATGAGCAGTGCGATGACCTTCTACAATGACAAGGAAATGAATTCTCAGTTGTCTGACTATGCGAAGGACATCAGGAAATGGGATGTCAAACTGAATGCTTTAGAAGATAAATACTACAAGCAGTTCACTGCTATGGAGAAAGCCATGGCGAGCATGCAGTCACAGCAGAATGCTCTGGCTGGATTATTTGGATAATTAGAAAAAGGAGGATAAAGCAATGGCGCAGCTTAGGAACGCAGCAAATCTGTATCAGCATAATACCGTGCAGACTGCTTCACCTGCTAAGATTATCCTAATGCTTTATGAGGGAGCAATAAAATTTTGCAACATTGCCAGAGAGGCGATTGATGCCGGGGACATCACCAAGGCGAATACCAATATCCAGAAGGCAGAGAAGATTATTGTCCAGCTTCGCATGGATTTAGATATGAAATATCCCGTGGCAAGCGAGTTTGACCGGGTATATGATTATATCTACCGTAGATTGGTGGAATCCAATATGCAGAAAGATAAAGAAATATTGGAGGAGGCTTTGGAACATATCAAGACCATGCGGGATACATGGAAAGAGGTCATGAAGGCGAATAATGCGGTATAGTCTCTCAGAGAAATAAAATAAGTTTAAAGCAGTTTGTGTCAGCGTTGGCTGGCACAAATTGTTTCTGGTTTAACATAAACAAACGTAGTATTCGTTGTACTAGTCCAGAGAGTAAAGCTGCTTGCATCTATTCGCTTTGCTTTCACAGGAAAGAGAATAGTAGAAATGGAGAGAATGATGGAACAGGAAATGAGCGTGTATGTATCCGCATTGCAGGATTCCCTCAAAAATAAATATGAGGCATTGCAGAAGCTTCTTGTGATCACGCAGAAACAGCAGCAGGCTGTGGCTGGGGAGGAATTGGATTTGGATGCATTTGAGGAGGCTGTGGATGAAAAGGAAGTGCTTCTTCAGAGAATACAGGAACTGGATGATGGCTTTCAGAGCATTTATACGAAGATTGGCGATGCGTTACAACGACAGAAGCAGCAGTATAAGCCCCAGATATTGGAAATGCAGAATATGCTTCGCACTATGACTGATTTGGGGGTAAAGATACAGGGCTTGGAGCAGAAAAATAAGAATCGCTTTGATGGCCTGGTGGCAAAGAAACGTCAGGAAATCCGCAATTTTCAGGCAAATAACCGCACAGCAAATACATATAACCAGCATATGGCTAATCAGCATCAGCAGTGGCAGACGTATTTCCTAGACAAAAAACAGTAGGGCATCTGATAACGCAGGGGTTAAGATTTTTGGAAATCCTCCGATATATTATGCGAGAGAAAGAAAACATTGAATGCTGATGATTTCAGATATCATACGCATTGCTCGATTCTCTATCTGGGAAGTAGGCGATGGCGTTGATATAGACCGATATCTAGAAGCGGAAGGCGTGTACGGACGCTGATGCAGATAGGAATGGGGAAACTATTATTTTATCACCAGTACCAAGGATGGTACTGTATATT
>CASGVX010000161.1 GCA_949346185.1 uncultured Lachnospiraceae bacterium | reverse complement strand
GGGCCCGATGGGGCTGGGCGCTCTGACTTATGCACTGCACCGGGACGTGCGTCCTTCCATGGTGGTAGTGACGGATTTGAATCAGGACAGACTGGATAGGGCGGAGGAGTTGTTCCCGGTGGAAGAATATGCCAAGGAGGGCATTGCGCTCCATTTTGTGAATACCGGGAAATGCCAGGATCCGGTGAAGGAGCTGCTGGACATTTCCGGCGGGACGGGATATGACGATGTGCTGTGCTATGCCCCTGTGGCAGCAGTCATCAAGCAGTCCAGCGATATCCTTGGAAGGGATGGCTGCCTGAATTTCTTCGCAGGGCCTACGGATAAGAATTTCAGCGCCACGATGAATTTCTATGACGTGCACTATAATTCCACCCATGTGATGGGAACTACGGGGGGGAATACTGCAGATATGATAGAATCCTTGGAATTGACTGCGGCAAAGCGCATCAATCCGGCTGTGATGGTGACCCATATCGGCGGGCTGGATGCTGTGGCAGAGACTACGCTGAATTTGCCCAAGATTCCAGGGGGCAAGAAGTTGATTTACACCCATCTGTCCATGCCTCTCACGGCTCTGGAGGATTTGAGGAAGGCAGGAGAGGAGCGCGGCGACGGGCGTTATGCGGAACTGGCGGATATCGTGGATGCCCATCAGGGACTGTGGTGCCCGGAGGCAGAGGAATATTTATTGGAGAAATTTTTGGATTAGAATATGTCGTCAAAAAGGCGGTGGCTGCATTTTGATGGCGTGAGCGAGATAGGGAGGGATATTGATGGATTCCATGGAGATGCGCAGAAAGCAGATTGAGGAGCTGGTGAACCGGCAGGGAACCGTGCGTTTTGCCAAAATAAAAAAGCATTTTCCCAATGTCTCTGAAATGACCTTGCGCACGGATTTGAAGGCTCTGGATCAGGATAAGAGAATTGTCAGGATACATGGAGGGGCAAAGTCTGTCCAGCAGGTGATTGGCACGGATGATTATCTGAATCGGAGGGCTGTGCGGAATCAGGAGGAAAAAGAGGAGATTGCTAGGAAATCGGTGCGGTTGATTCAGCCGGACACGGCAGTTTTTCTGGATTCCGGCAGCACGATGACCATTCTTGCCAGACTGTTTCCCAATCAGTCGAATTTGATTTATACCACGGGCCTTACCTGTGCCACGGAACTGGCTCATCTCTCAGAGCCTTCTGTGCTGATTCCCGGGGGGAGGCTGAACCGCTACAGCATCAGCGTATATGGCACGTCCGTGGTGCAGGAATTGCGTCAAGTGAATTTCCACCAGACATTTCTGGGGGTCACCAACTATGAAAGCCAGACCGGATTTACCTGCGGAAATAGCGAGGAAGCCATTTTAAAGCGGGCGGCTATCGAGCAGTCGGAACAGGTGATTGTCTTGATGGATTCTATGAAATTGGGGGTGAAGGGAACCTATTCTATCTGCGGCTTGGAGGATGTGGATATTCTGGTGTCAGATGGCAATTTGCCGGAGGATTTCCAGATGGAGTGCAGGAGCCGCAATGTTCTCGTGATTTAATTGGCAGTAAATAGAACCAATTGTATAAGAAAATGAATAAATAATCATATATGCTTGCGTTAATGCATGAAAGGAGGTATTATTGTGAAAAATAAAGTTCAGCAGTTTGGCAAATTCTTATCGGCAATGGTTATGCCCAATATTGGCGCGCTGATTGCTTTTGGCTTCCTGGCTGCGCTGTTTATTGATACCGGATGGATTCCCAACAAGAATTTTAACACCATGGTTGGCCCGATGCTGACCTACCTGATTCCCATTTTGATTGCGTCCACCGGTGGAAAAATGGTGGGAGGCGACAGAGGCCGCGTGGTTGGCGCCATCGCTGTCATCGGCGCCATCATGAGCAATACGGAGATTACGATGCTGATGGCGGCTATGATTATGGGGCCTCTGGGTGGCTTCTGCATCAAGAAGTTCGATCAGCTGATGGAAGGGCGCATGCCGGCTGGGTTTGAGATGCTTATCAATAACTTTTCCGTGGGCATCATCGGCTTGCTTCTGGCCCTGCTGGGATATGTGGGCATTGGCCCGCTCATGAGCGCTATCCTTGCCGTGCTCACCGCCGGGGTGAATGTGCTGGTGAAGAACAGCCTGCTTCCTCTGGTGTCTATCTTTATTGAGCCGGCGAAGGTGCTGTTCCTGAACAATGCCATTAACCATGGGGTATTTACTCCTATTGCCACCGGGCAGGCCAATGAACTGGGCAAGTCTATCATGTATATGCTGGAGGCCAATCCGGGGCCGGGCTTGGGCGTGCTCTTGGCATATATGTTCTTCTGCAAGGATCGGGCGACGAAGCAGTCTGCGCCGGGAGCGGTCATCATTCACCTCTTCGGTGGAATCCATGAGATTTATTTTCCATACATATTGATGAATCCAGCTGTCATCATTGCGCCGATTGTGGGAAACATGGTTGCTATTTTCTGGTTCAACCTGATGAACTGCGGCCTGAGGGGTCCGGCTTCCCCCGGTTCCATCATTGCCTACCTGATGATGACGCCGGCCAGCGATATGTGGAAGGTAATCGTGGGCGTGGTGCTGGCAGCAGGGATATCCTTTGTGATTGCCGCACCTATTGTGAAGATGGCAGGAGGGAAGAGTTTGGAGGATGCCCAGAGCGAGATGGCTGCCAGAAAGGCGGAGGCCAAGGGTCAGGCATCGGCTCCGGCAGAAATCGGGAATGCCTCTGGCGTGAGGAAGATTATCTTTGCCTGTGATGCGGGCATGGGATCTTCTGCCATGGGCGCTACGAAGTTCAGGAAACGCATCCAAGGGGTTCGCCCGGATATCACGGTGACGAATACCTCGGTGGATAATATTCCATCGGACTGTGATATTGCAGTGGTGCAGGCTACGCTGGTGGAGCGGGCGAAAAAATCCGCGCCCCAGGCGCAAATTGTCACCATCGGCAATTTCTTGAGCGACCCGAATCTGGATACCCTTTTTAGTCAACTGAGTGCCGAAGAGGCTGTCGGCAAGTCCGGTGCTGTCCAGAGCGCGGCAACGGAAGAGGCTGCCCAGGGAAAGAAGGATGTGATTATTGCCCGGGGCATTCGCCTGAACCAGTCTGCCGTATCCAAGGAGGAGGCCATCCAGGCGGCGGGAGAACTGCTGACGGAATTGGGGTATGTGGATCATTCTTATGTGGATGCCATGCAGGAGCGGGAAAAGATTGTGACAACCTATATGGGCATGGGCGTTGCAATTCCCCACGGAACCACTCAGGCCAAGGGAACGGTGAAGAAGACGGGCATCGTCCTTCTGCAGTATCCTGACGGGGTGGATTTCGGCGACGAGAAAGCCCAGCTGGTGTTTGGCATCGCAGGAATTGGCGATGAGCATTTGGATTTGCTTGCCAAGATATGCGAGATGCTGGAAGATGAGGAGGTTCTTGAGACATTGAAGACCACGGCAGATGTGGATTGGGTGCTGGGGAAACTTTCGTAATTTTACTGTAATGTGGCAAGATGGCAAAAGGGAATAGATTGCTGCGTATCGTGGCGATGTATTCCCTTTGCAGAAAGGGAGCGATGTATGGAGGTTTATCAGGGAAAGAGTGTATTTAGCGGCGTGGCGATTGGTAAGATCTATGTATACCAGAAGGGCGAGCAGCAGGTCAGAAGGGCAAAGATTGAGGATGTCCAGAAGGAGAAGGACAGATATCGCCAGGCGTCAGAGACTGCCATGGAGCAGCTGGGGGAGCTGTATCAGAAGGCATTGAACGAAGTGGGGGAGGAGAATGCCGCAGTATTCGAGGTTCATCAGATGATGCTGGAGGATGATGACTTCGTGGATTCCGTGGAGAATATCATCGACACTCAGGGCGTGAATGCAGAGTATGCGGTAGCTGTGACGGGGGATAATTTTGCCCAGATGTTTGCGGCGATGGATGATGACTACATGCGTGGTCGGGCAGCAGATGTGAAGGATATCTCGGAGCGGCTGATTACGGTGTTAAGCGGCGGCATTTCCGGGGGCATCCAGTCCGAGGAGCCGGTAATCGTGCTGGCAGATGATCTGGCGCCCTCCGAGACGGTGCAGATGGATAAGGAGAAGGTGCTGTCCTTCGTGACGGTGCATGGTTCCGTAAATTCCCACACGGCGATTCTGGCGAGAACCATGGGCATTCCTGCTCTGGTAGGCACGGAAATTCCCATGGATGAGTCCGTGGATGGCAAGATGGCCGTGGTGGACGGTGCCAGCGGATGCATTTATGTGGAGCCGGATGAGGAGACATTGGCGCAGATGCAGGAGAGGAAGGCCGGGGAGGAGGAGCAGAAGGAACTCCTCCAGAGCCTGAAGGGCAAGGAGAATGTCACCTTGGATGGGCAGAAGGTGATGCTCTATGCCAATATTGGAAATATTAAGGATCTGGCCACGGTGCTTCAGAATGATGCCGGGGGCATCGGGCTTTTCCGCAGCGAGTTTATCTATCTGGAGTCCGAGGACTTTCCCACGGAGGAGGAGCAGTTCCAGATATATAAGCAGGTGGCGGAGACCATGGCGGGCAAGCGGGTGATTATCCGCACTTTGGATATCGGCGCAGATAAGACGTGCGATTATTTCGAGATGGAGGAGGAAGAGAATCCGGCCATGGGATGTCGAGCCATTCGCATCTGCCTCACCCGGCCGGAGATATTTAAAACTCAGCTGCGGGCTCTCCTCCGAGCCAGCGCCTTTGGAAATATTGCTATCATGTACCCCATGATTACCAGTCTCTGGGAGGTGCGGAAGATTAAGGAGATCATGGAGGAGGTGAAGGCAGAGCTTGATGCTCAGGGCATCGGTTATGGAGACACCCTGCAGGGCGTGATGATTGAGACTCCGGCGGCGGTGATGATCAGCGAGGCCTTGGCCAGGGAAGTGGACTTTTTCAGCATTGGCACCAATGACCTGACCCAGTATACTCTGGCTATCGACCGCCAGAACCCGAAGCTGGATGATTTTTACGACAGCCATCATCCGGCCATTCTGGATATGATTCGCATGGTGGCGGAGAATGCCCATAAGGCGGGCATCTGGGCCGGCATCTGCGGGGAACTGGGGGCGGATTTGGATCTGACTAAGGATTTTCTGGAGATGGGGGTGGATGAACTCTCCGTATCGCCGGGAAGGATTCTGCCAATCAGGAAGATTATTCTGGAGACGGACGTGGCAGAATATCGGAAGAGCCGGCAAGGCTAGTATAATTAAATCTATCGAAAAATATGTGAGAATGCACATCAGAGCAGCGGTCTGGGGGATTAGGCCGCTGCTTTTCCAAATTGCCAGGGAGAACTGCCAGGGGCGGAAATACCG
>CASGVX010000160.1 GCA_949346185.1 uncultured Lachnospiraceae bacterium | reverse complement strand
TGCTAAGCAGCGGGGCTATCGCATGAAGGGATGAATGGCTGTGGAAGATGGGAGACAGCGAAGAGATGGAGGTGGCAATGGAGAATTATCAGAAGAGAACAGATCTTGCCATAGAAATCAGGGAGAGCTTTCCTCAGGATCATGTGGAGGTTCCGGGAGTAATTTTGTCTGAGGAGGAGGACGAAAAAAAAGAAATCAAAGTAACGACTGTGGAAATCCGCACGGAGGAAGGCGCAAAAGATATGAGAAAGCCACAGGGAATCTATATTACCGTGGAATTTCTTGCTGACGGCATGGGGAACCGGGAGAAGGAGGAGGGAATTTCCGGGGCTGTGTGCCAGATGCTGCACCGGGTGGTAAAGCGATTGGAGGACAAAGAGGGCAAAACATATAGAACCTTTCTTCTGTGTGGCCTGGGAAACCGATTTGCCACGCCGGATGCCCTAGGACCTTTCGTGCTGGAAAAAATAACGATGAATCGGCATCTGGGAGAGATTTTGAAGGAAGAGGAGAGAAGGTATGTATTCTGTGGCATTGCCCCCGGCGTGCTGTCTCAGACGGGAATTGAGAGCAGCGAGATTTTACAGGGAATCGTGGAGAAAGTAGAGCCTGATGCATTGATTGTAGTAGATGCCCTTGCCTCTCGAAGCGTGAACCGACTATGCCGTACCATTCAGATTACGGACACTGGTATCGCTCCCGGGGCGGGCATTGGCAACAATAGAAACCAGATTAACCGGGAGACCATGGGGATTCCCGTGATTGCGGTGGGAGTGCCCACGGTGGTTGATGCGGGCACCATTATATTTGAAACGCTGGAGGAGGCCTTTTCTGAGGCGGGATATGGGGAGGAGGAAATTCATCAATTCTTCCACAGCATTGCCAGCGAGAAGATGGAGACACTCTTTGTCACGCCCAAGGAAATTGACGAGGAGATTCGTCAGGTAGGGAAAGTCATTGCTATGGCGCTAGAAAGGTTTTGCCGGGAGGGAGAGGCATATTCTGTCCAGGATGGGCATAAGATAGACTGATATGCTAGAGGGCTGATTTTTATGGAAGATTGAGAGGCTGAATAGAATGAAAAAGCAGAATAAGAATCTACTTTTCTGGGGAAAGCATTGGCTTTTGCTTGCGGCAATATTGTGGACAGGTTTTTTCGTGGTGGCGGGATTCAAGCAATATCTGGCCATGGGGAACATTGAAAAAACCTTGACAGGTGCTTTGCTGCAGAAAGGCCTGGAGGGAAAGGGGGCAGAACTGGCCCAAACGCCCAAGGCAGGGAAAGAAAGCCCATGGTATCATTTCTTTTCCGAATTTCCTGCGCTTCGGATGCTATGCGGAATGAGGGAGGCGGAGAAGGAGGAGGCCGCCGCCGCAGGAATTGGTAATTTTCCAGAAAATAATCTGCAGTGGAGCAGTGCGGCAGGAAAGAAAGCCGGGGAGGCGCAGCTGCTGGACCAGCCAAGCAAGGAGAAGGCTCAGGGGGAAGATGAGGATTCTGTTCCCACGCAAAATATTGTGCTATTTCATAATGGCAGCGGGGATATCACGGCGGAGAATCACAGAGAAAATCTTGGACAGCAGAGGAAGGGAGGAAAGGTGGCCGCAGACTCCCCAGATCAATTGAAGGGAAACCTCTCCATCATCAATAAATTGGAAGGGAGCGGCAGTCGTTCCTACCTGCTGAAGAAATTTTATATCACAGATTCCTCCACCTCCATTAACAGAGGCGTATTTCAGGTCAATAATTTGCTACATAAAGACATGAAGATGAAGAAGGAGAAGAAGCCACAGATTTTGATTTTCCATACCCATGGCGCATCGGAAGCCTTTATTGATAGCCGCAAGGGAAAGCAGGAAGATTCCATCGTGGGAGTGGGAAGCTGCTTGGCGCAGATTTTATCGAAGGAATATGGCTACCAAGTGATACATGATAAGACGGAGTACGATAAGGTTCATGGCAGAATTGACAGAAACAAGGCGTATAATCAAGCTTGCAAGGGCGTGGAGAAGATTTTGAAGCAGTATCCCTCCATTCAGGTGGTCATTGATTTGCACCGGGACGGGGTGGGGAACAAGGTCAGGCGTACTACCTTGATTGATGGGAAGAAGACGGCTCAAGTCATGTTTTTTAACGGATTGTCCAGAAATTCTTCCGGCGATATCGCCTATCTGCGCAATGATAACCTGGAGGGAAACCTTGCCTTCAGCCTGCAGCTGAAAATAGCGAGCATGAAGCGTTTTGCGAATTTTGCCAAGCCGGTATACCTAAAGAATTACCGCTATAATATGCATCTAAGGCAGCGATTTACCTTGATTGAATTGGGAAATGAAAATAATACGGTGAATGAGAGCAAGAATGCCATGGCACCTCTGGCCATGATTTTAGATGCCGTACTCTCAGGGAAATAAGGGTGCTACATTTTACTTTACAACTGCGGATACTTATGTTAGAATAAAGATGTTGAAGAATTAAAATAATCATACGGTATTTATGTTTTGTTATAGTGAGAGAAGTTAAGGAATGGATACAGTTTCATTTGGATGTAGTTAAAAGCAGTAGATGCTATGCTGAAGATGTTTATTGAGAAAATATGTGAAGATTTTTTGAAGATGTTTATTAAGAGATAATGGATTGAGTGATGAACAGTTTTATGGAGGGAGTATTAATTAAGCAGCGGATTAGTTTGCAGAAACGCGATGGAGATTGATTTTGAATGTGTGGGTGCAGATGAGAGGGAAGATGTTCTTGCGAGAAAGTCTTTGGATTTTTGTTGCTATTGCATTAGGATGTTTCACTATTTCTGCGTGATATTTGAATTTATCAGAGAGATACCCAATGAAAATGCTTGGAAATGATGGTGTTTCCAGAGAGAAGTTATTGCATAATACAGCAGCAGGATATCATTGTCCAGAGGGATGGCATTTCTTGCTGCGTATTAATAAAAATAGGGTGGGAAAGGGATTTTAATGCGGGGAAAGGATTAAAAAAAGGTAAGGAGGAAAGAAGTATGCGGAAAGTATTACGCAAAAAGTTGCTGGCAAATTGCCTAGCCTTTGCAGTGGCCGTGTCAGGGGGTGGCCTCTATTTCATGGCAAATGAAATGGGCACCTCTGCAGCGGAGGACGACGATACGCCCTTGACCAAGGTTCTGGAGGCAGAGGACATTGATTTGCGGGCGAAGTGGAACGACAAGTCCAACATCGGGGAGGGGCATGTGGTGCGGCAATCCGAGGGCTCGATTACGGTAAAGGATAATGGCAGCATGCGGCCGGAACTGTCTTCCCAGCAGCTGGCTGACACGGAGATGGGCTTGGGCATTAACCTGGGCAATACCCTAGAGGCCGTTCATCTCGTGGAGAACAAGGAGAAACTCACCAAGACAGACTATGATAAGGCATGGAGCCAGCCGGTTACCACCAGGGCATATATCGACCTGCTGCACACCTATGGCATCAATACGCTGCGCATTCCGGTGGCATGGAGCAATGGCGATATCGACGATGGCACGTACACCATCAGGGGCGCATTACTAGACAGGGTGGAAGAGGTTGCCAATTATGCGCTGGATAACGGCATGTACGTTATTATCAATGACCATTGGGACAATCAGTGGTGGGGGCAGTTCGGCGCCTGCCTGCTGGACAAAGATGGCGAGAAAGTTGCGGATACGGAGACTAGGGAGGCTGCCTGGGTGCGGTATGAGAGGTATTGGACGCAGATATGCGAGCGGTTCAAGGATTATTCCGACCACCTTATTCTCGAGGGAGCCAATGAGGAACTGGGTACCAGGCTGAATGATGCCATCTGCATCAGCGGTCCCGCCAAGGGATATTGCAAGCCGGACAATTCCAATTATAAAACGGTTTCTGGCAATTTGAAGACAAATGAACTGTATGAGATGACCAACAAGATTAATCAGAAGTTTGTGGATATCGTCCGGGCTTCCGGCGGCAACAATGCCAGCAGGCATCTGATGATTGCCGGATATAACACGGATATTGGAGACACGGCGGATGCCCGGTTCGTGATGCCAAAGGATTCTGCCAACACGGTCAACAAGTTATTCCTGTCCGTACATTACTATGCACCCACGGATTTTGCATTGGATAATGCCACCGGGACATATACCAAGAAGGATCAGGAGTATACCAAGACATTTTTCAAGGGACTGCAGAAATTCAGTGACGAGGGATATGGCATTGTCATAGGGGAGTGCGGGTTCTGCAATCCTTCCGGCGTATCCGGCAGTGTGACGCAGTGGTTCTATGATACCTACACGGAGGCGGCGAAATACCACGCAGTTCCGGTGCTTTGGGATATCGGGGCATTCTTTGACAGGCAGACGCCCAAGATTTACTACAAAGATATCGCTGTCTTCTATAACACGGTCAATGGTGCGAGTGGAAGCACTGATGCGGAGAAAGTGACGGGAGGCGCGCCGCCCACGGGTGAGATTGATGTTCCCATACCGGATTATATTGACAAGGAATTATGGTCCACTCCCGGCATGCATGCCTATTTGTATTATCAGATGCCTACGTGGGATTATCGGAATGCCTATACGCCGTTGTACAAACTATCTCCTGGAAAGAATTCTTACGAATATATCAAGGCGGGGGGATTTGAACTCAATGCGCGGAAATCCAAGGTGACGGATGTGCAGATTAAGAAAAATGGAAAATACACGGTGTCAATAGAGGGAATCAATCTGACCGGAGCAAATTCCTTCAATATGCTGGGCGTGGCTACAGATATCAGCAAAAAACTGTATCCTGGCGTGACGGCTACAGATGCCTATGTCAAGTTTGATGGGAAATATGTTTCAGATGATAACTATGAGCTGGTGGTGAAGCCGGATACAAATGAAGAGTATTACAGCTTCATGCTGATTAATAAGTATGCAAAAGAAGATTCAGATGTGCCTCCTGAGAAGCATCCTTTGGGACAGCTCAATGCGGATGAGAAGTTGAAACTGCCATCCAGCAGCATGGAGATTACTTTCAGGCTTAAAGGCTTAGACAAGGCTTTGGAAGACATTGCCTATGGCAATTACGTGGATCCGGCGACCGGAAAGAAGATTCCTGCCACGGCAAAGCCCCCCGCGGAAAATCCTGCGCCCACGCCTTCCGGCGATGGCAATCCAGGTATCAACAATCCTCCGTCAGGTGATATGTCTGCAAATGGCAACTTCTTGAAAAAGGGAGCATCCTTTGTTTCTGGAAATTACAAGTACAAGGTGAGCAAGGAGGCAGCCTTGGGGAAGGGGACTGTCACGATGACAGGGCTGACCAAGAAGGGGAAATCTGCCAAGAAACTGTCCCTTGCCAACTCAATCAAGGCATCAGACGGAGCATCTTATGCAGTAAGCGGTAT
>CASGVX010000159.1 GCA_949346185.1 uncultured Lachnospiraceae bacterium | reverse complement strand
CTGACCTTTAAAAGCTGGTTTACATCCTGCTCCTGCTGAGGTTTCTTCTGTTCTGCCACGTTTAAACGCTCCCTTCTATATTCACTATCCTTTGCGGCTTTCTGAACTTGCAAAATATATGCCTTCCTATTATGTTATGCCATAACGGCTTTCAAAACCTGCAAAGTTTCATGCCTTCCTATGCCATTGCGGCCTTCTGAATCTCCAAAATCTCATACTTCACCATATCGCCAGAGGGGACTTCCACTTCCACCACATCTCCCACCTTGGCGCCAATGAGTGCCAAGCCTACCGGAGACTCATTGGAAATCTTTCCGTTGAGGCAGTCCACCTCCGTGGAACCCACAATCTTATATTCCATCTCCTCCTTAAATTCCAAATCCAGAAGCTTTACCTGAGAACCCACGTTGATGACATTCTCATCTACGTCCTCCTCCACCACGACCTCTGCATTTTTAAGAATCTTATCAATCTCTTCGATACGAAGCTCGATATCCCTCTGCTCATCCTTGGCTGCATCGTACTCAGCGTTCTCAGACAAATCGCCCTGTTCCCTGGCCTCCTTAATCTTCGCCGCCACTTCCCTACGTTTATTTACCTTCAAATCCTGTAATTCATCCTCCAACGCCTTCAAGCCTTCATAGGTTAAAATATTCTTCTTCTCAGCCATATGATTACCTCACTTTTCCCATAATTTCTGCATTCTGCAAATCCACCGCCATCCCCCTGCCATAAAATGAATCCCACGGCAAATGGGGGCATAACGAATATTTTTCCATTATACCCCATCTCCATCTTGCAGTCAACCGCCATGAAAGCGGTACAATGTTGAATCCGGCTCAAAAGTTACTATTCGCTGTCGCAATGAATAGCAGCACCAAAAAACTACATAACCCTATCGCAGGAATTGCGGCTTCCCATCATCTTGCTTCCATCCCTTCGGCTTGTCCGAAAAGGCGCCACCGGAATGCCATTCTTCCCGAATAGCCCGATCTCCTGATAATTTGTCCAGCAATACCTAGCATACTTAGGCGATGGCACCTGCTGAGACCGCAGCACGATCTCATTTTCCCGAATCTCATATGACGCAGGATAATACACCCGGTCTGCCCCTGCAAGTTCCAAGCCCTTCACCTCTCCCCGCTCCATCATGCCATTCTGGCAGAACGCAAAGGAGATCACCATGGCATCCCCCTCCGTCCAGCTCTTCTCGTAGATTGGCCCGAAAGCCTCCTGAGTACTGCAAAGGCCATATACTTGGCAGAATGCCTGCAACGCCAGACGCTTGCCCACGATTTCCTTCCTGGTGGGGTGAATATTTCCATACTCCCCATTCTCCAGTATCACGGCGATGCCTGTATTCTTGACGGTCTGGAAAACCCGCATCTGCGCCTCCCGAATCAGCGGCCAATTCTTAAAATCCGGCTCCCCCTCATTCTGGAAAATAGGCAGCTGCACCAGCAGAAAGGGAAGGCTCTCGTCATCCCAATCCCCCCGCCACTGGGATATCAATGCGCAGAGCAGTTCATAATACGTCTCCGGCTTATGGTCATCCTCCTCCCCCTGATAATACAGAAATCCTTTGAGCGTATAGGGGCATACCCTGGAAAGCATCATCTCATACAATCCATATGGGCGAAATTCCGAATAGGGACCCATGGGCCCGGGATATTTATTCTCCCCGAAAAGGCTGATGGCCTCGTCCCAAGTGGGGTGCTCGCAGGTCTCATAATAGTGACTCACATTTTTTTCAAACTCCGCCTGGTAGGCAATGTATTCCTCCCGCTCTTTCAGGTACTCCTCAAAGACTTGATTCTCCACAATGGCATCGTATTCCTTTACGTAAGAATCCGTCTTGCCGCTCTCTAACAATCTCTCCCTGCTCATCCAAGCGGAAGCAGAAGTCCCGCCCCAGTTGCATCCAATGATTCCCACGGTAACGCCTAATTTTCTGGAAACTTCCTTCGCATAATAATAGGCAACCGCCGACCATGCCTTTGCACTGTCCTGATCTGGCAAAGCCCAGGCGCTATTCTCCTCCTCTCGGTCAAACTCTTCTCCAAAGAATGCCTTCTTCGGCACCTGATAATAGCGCACCTGCTCCTGGGCAATCCTTTCTAATTCCCTGTCTCCCTCGAAACTGTTCTGCAGTTCCAGCTCCATATTGGACTGGCCTCCGGCAAGCCACACCTCGCCCACCATCACATCCTCAAAAGCGATGGCATCCCTGCCATCAGTCACCTCCAGCCGGTAGGGACCTCCAGCTGGCATAGGTGGCAGTTTCGCCAAAAAAGTTCCCTCTGCCACCTTTTCCCTGAACTCCCTGCCACGCAACCTGACAGTCACTTCCTCCCCGTCGCATTCCCCCCACAGGGTCACTTCCTTCTCCCTCTGCAATACCATATGGTCGGAAAATACCGATGCAAGTTTCAACATATGCAACCTCCCATTCATCCATTCTCTCTTGCCTAATCACAATGTACCATTCACAAGATTCACAATAATAACATTGTAATACATTTTTTCTCAGATAAGAAGAGTTTTTTCCATTTCATACCTATTTCTTTATTCGATCCAACGCATATGCAGCATATTCCCTCGCGCAATCCCCATCCCACTTCATCGACTGATCGGATGCGTATTCATCCAATGCCTGCCGAATGAGACGATGATATTTTTCCGGGACATTCCCTATCCCCCACTCCCCTCCCTCCTGCTTTGACAAAATAAGTTTGTCCTCCCTGTATGCCAGCACCCGGCATAAGTTTAAAATCATATAGACAGGATTTGCCAGTATTTCCTCTTCAGCATGCTCAATATCATTCCAAATACTATCAAAATAAAATTCCTCGCAAACCTTTCCAAAAACATCTTCCATCTTTTTTCCATAAAGGCATTTTCCTCTGTGACAGGCTATCGTGACGTGGGCGGCCAAATCCTTATCCAATCCATTCATCTGATCAATATATTCTGATGGATTGGTCTGATACCATTCCAAATGTGCAATAGAAAAATGCAGTTCGAAAGGCGTAGGATAAACAAAAGGCTTGCATACATCTTTTCTCACAACGCTTAATTCCATTCCCTTTTTTGGCGCCTGTTCGTTCAATTCCACCACCATATCCATATATCGGCGTTTGATTACTTTGGGAATGGCCGAATTTACTACCACCAACCAATCAACATCACTCTTTTTCTCATGAAAACATCCCATGGCGGCAGAACCATGCAAATAAATTCCCACCAAATAATCCCCTAAAATTTCCCGGCTTCCCTCAACAAATCTATTCGTCAGATTGTGTAAAGCGTTCATCTGCATTTCCTCCTGAAGAAACTAATAATCACATGCAGCAACATGATACCATACCATTTCAAATTTGCCGGAAATGAAAATTGGGAAAACCACTCCACATTTTCCATACATCAAAATGCGGAATAGCCCTCCACCAGCGTTCTTCCCATCGGCGCCCCTGCTCATGCGCCGATACTTTCAGAAGCGAACCAAGTATTCCACCCTCCTAAAATCATGAATGGCAGCACTTGTGCTACTCCCGCCTTTTCTTCACCGGAAGCATCAAATCCACCTGCCCGTCAATGCCATCTTCCGGCCACCCCTTTCTGCTACTAGGATAATCCGTGACATCGTGTCAATGTCAAGATATAAAAGTGCAAAATTAATCCAAGGTCACTTCACCTGTTACTATTCACGGTCGATTGTGGGTAAAGGATATTTTCCCATTATCCTTTCACATTGACTGTGAATAGTAACTTTGCAGATAGTCATAAATCTCTTTCTTTTGCAAGAAAAATTTCCACGAAAAAAGAAAGATAAACACCTCTTTTTTGACAGATGTAACAAACTTCGCAGAATTCCCATTTTCCCCTTGCGATTTGCGCCATTTAGCATAAAATTAAAAATATAATATGATGTTACTGCCAATGGTAATAATATGATATAGTGCAAAACATATGATCGAGGAAAGAAAAGGGAGATGACCACATGATGAAAAAGAAGAATAGAAAACAACGGAGAATCCATTACGGAATAGCATCCGTGGGCGGCTTTCTCGGCGGCTTCGCCATCTTAAGCCACAGGGACATGCTGGCCAATGCCCAGACCTCTAACTTAATCTCCCTAGCCATCTCCATCGCGGGAAGGAATCCCCTCCAGACGGTTCTGCACATAGGCTCCCTGCTTCTCTACATGCTGGGACTTTCCCTGACCGTCCTGATTCCTCGGTACACCAAATGGAACCTGCGCCTCTGCAGCATAGCAATCGATGCCCTTTGTCTGGTCATTCTGGCAATCCTGCCCTCCGCTCTGGAGGATTTCATTGCCCTATATCCCATATTTTTCGCCATGGCCTTCCAGTGGAATACTTTCAAGGGGGCGGACGGCTACATCAGTTCCAGCATATTTTCCACCAATAATTTAAGGCAATTCACCACATCCTTGACAGAATACTTGTGCGACAGGGACAGGAACCATCTACATAAGACCAGTTTCTACGGAGGCACCCTGCTATTCTTCCATGCGGGGGTGGCCATCTCATATTTTGCCTGCACAGCACTTGGCGCCATGGGTTCTCTCGTGGGTCTGCTGCCCTTGGGGCTTTCCCTCTTTTTCCTAATGGCAGAAAATACGAAACTGCGCAGAAAACTAATCTCCCTCCGCCACAAGACCGCATAAGGTTCTTCCCATCAGGCATCAGGCCGCATCGCACCCTCAAACAATCTTTCCCGCCACCGCCGAGTCAGAACAGGGGCGGTAAATAGAATCGCCTTGCAAATATTATCCCCAATCATGCAGTACCACACCGCCCGCAAATCCAGATGGCACAATTCCACGCAGACAAAGGTGGCAAGGATGCGGATTCCCCACATGGAAAAAGATTCCACGAAAAAGGCATATCTGGTTCTGCCCAAGCCATAGAATATTCCCTCCACCACCACCATCAAACCAAAAAATGGCTCAGAAAATGCCACCATCCGAAGCATGGATGCCCCCAGAACGGCAACCTTGGCGCTGTTTGTAAAGAGCTGCATCAAGGGCAGGGCGGCAAAATACAGCACCGCTCCGCTGACGCACATCATTGCCACCGTGAGAATAACGCTAATCTGGCTGATGCACTGGAATCTCTCCCGATTCCCTTCCCCCAGGGAGGCTCCCACCAGCGCAGAGGTGGCCGTGCGCAGCCCATAGCCGGGGATATAGAACACCGTCTCTGCCGTCACTGCTATGGAGTGGGCTGCAAAGATGGAAGTACCCATGCCCGACACCATGCCCGCAAAAAATACATACCCCAAGCAAGAAACCAAACTGGTTCCCAGCACGGGAAGGCTCAGGGAAAACCCCTCCCGCAATATTCTGCCTTCCGCCCGA
>CASGVX010000158.1 GCA_949346185.1 uncultured Lachnospiraceae bacterium | reverse complement strand
CGGCCCCACGGTGTACCATTTTGCCCATATTGGCAATCTGCGCAGCTATATTATGGAGGATGTGCTGGAAAAGACCCTGCGCTACGTGGGATATGACGTGAAAAGGGTGATGAATATTACGGACGTTGGGCATCTGTCCAGCGATGCGGATACCGGGGAGGATAAGATGCTGGCTGGCGCCAGGCGGGAGAAAAAGACGGTGATGGAGATTGCCAAGTTTTATACCGATGCTTTTTTTGCTGATTGTCGGAAGCTGAACATCAAGACGCCGGACGTGGTAGAGCCGGCCACAAACTGCATTCCGGAGTTTATCCAGATGGTGCAGAGATTATTGGATAGGGGATATGCCTATGTGGCGGGGGGGAATGTGTATTTTGATACTGCCAGGCTGGAAAATTATTATGTCCTTTCTAACCAGAATGAGGAGGAACTGATGGTTGGCGCCAGGGATGACGTGGAGGAGGATGAAAATAAGAGGAATAAGGCGGATTTTGTCCTGTGGTTCACCAAGTCTAAGTTCGATGACCAGGAATTAAAGTGGGAAAGTCCTTGGGGCATGGGGTACCCGGGATGGCATATCGAGTGCTCTGCCATCAGCATCAAGCATCTGGGGGAGAGGCTGGATCTCCACTGCGGCGGCATTGACAATGTATTTCCCCACCATACTAACGAGATTGCCCAGAGCGAGGCGTATCTGGGACACGAATGGTGCAGTCAATGGTTCCATGTGCTTCATCTCAATGACAATACGGGCAAGATGAGCAAGTCGAAAGGGGATTTCCTTACGGTGTCATTGCTGGAGAGCAAGGGGTACCAGCCTGTGGTTTACAGGATGTTCTGCCTCCAGTCCCATTACCGCAAGCCCTTGATATTCAGTTATGACGTGCTGGACAATGTGAAGGTGTCCTATGATAAATTGACCAAGAGGATTGCCGCTCTTTCCGGGGAGGGGCAGCTGCAAAAGGAAGGGATGCGGGTCTTTGAGGATGCCTTTGCAGAGGCTTTGGGAAATGACATCAATACTTCCCAGGCACTGACGGTAGTTTATGACGTGCTGAAGTCGGAACTGAATGATGGATCCAAGAGGGCTCTGATTCAGAAGTTTGACCAGGTGCTTTCCCTGGATCTCTTAAGGGAAGAGGAGACAGAGGAAGTGGATGCAGAACTGAAAGCCTTCGTGGAGGAGAAAATCGGGGAGCGGAAGGCGGCCAAGAAGGCGAAGGACTTTGCCACTGCAGATGCCATCCGGGAGGAATTGAAAAAAAAGGGCATTGAGATTAAGGATACCAGAGAGGGGACTGTGTGGAGCGTAATGGGGTGAATGCCGGCTGATGAATCGTAACATATATCAAGATAGTGTTATTTTTTGTGCCGATAGTTATAGACGCAGAGTGTTTTTGATATTATACTATTATTGACGAGTGAGATATGCGGCATGTATGGAAGTGCATTGCAAGGTTCTTATGATGTTACATGGATAATGTATGGGGTGAAGAATCTTGAAATCATATAAAGAGAAGATGAAAGGAGAGTTACTATGAAAGTAGCAGATGGATTTTGGCTTAGCAAACGGGGGTACGATGTGAATTATGCTTCTCAGGCATATAAGGTGGAGACTACGGAACATTCCATCAAGGTTCTTGCCACGCCTTACGTGGTGCAGAACAGGGGAATGACCTTGGGGGGACCGAATCTGGAGATTACCTATTCTTCCACTTCAGAGAATGTGATCAAGGTACACATCGACCATTATCGGGGAGGTTTGGACAATACGCCTCGCTTTGAATTGAACGAGGATGCCGGGTATCGTCCTGCCATCACCCAGAATGGGGACTATTATGAAATGGTTTCCGGTGATACCAAGGTGGTAATCAAGAAGGCTGATGAGTGGGAGGTAAAGTATTATTATAAGGATAAGCTTCTGACAGGCGGTGCCTGGAGAAGTACTTCTATCATTTCAGAGAGCCAGTTTACGGCAAATGCCCGGATGAACATGCAGGAGGATGACCAGTTCTTCAATTATCCTCAGGATCCCCATACGACTTATATCAGGGAGCAGTTAAAGACGGATATCGGGGAGTGCATCTATGGATTTGGAGAGAAATTTACGCCTTTCGTAAAGAATGGGCAGACGGTGGAGACATGGAACTGCGATGGCGGTACTTGTTCTGACCAGAGTTATAAGACGGTGCCATTTTATATTTCTTCTAAGGGATATGGCATTCTGGTAAATAGTTCCGATAAGGTTTCCTTTGAGGTCAATTCTGACACGGTATCTAAAGTGACATTTACCGTGCCTGGGGAGGAACTGGAGTATTTCGTCATCGGCGGGGAGAATTTGGAGCACGTGCTGGAAAATTATACCACCCTCACGGGAAAGCCAGCGTTGCCTCCGGCTTATACCTTCGGCTTATGGCTGTCCACTTCCTTCACCACCAGTTATGATGAGGAGACGGTGAACAGTTTCATTGACGGCATGGCAGAGAGGAAGATCCCGCTGCAGGTATTCCATTTTGACTGCTTCTGGATGAAGGAGTATGAGTGGTGCAACTTTGAGTGGGACAAGGATATGTTCCCAGACCCGGAGGGGATGCTGAAAAGGCTTCACGACAAGGGGCTGGAAATCTGCGTTTGGATCAATTCCTATATCGGGCAGCAGTCAAAGCTGTTCGACGAGGGGAAAGAGAAGGGATACTTCATCAAGAATCTGGATGGCAGCGTATTCCAGTGCGATATGTGGCAGCCGGGCATGGCGATTGTGGATTTCACCAATCCAGAGGCATGCGACTGGTATAAGGGGCTTTTGAAGAATCTCTTTGATATGGGCGTGAACAATATCAAGACGGACTTCGGCGAGAGAATCCCCACCAAGGTGAAGTATCACAATGGCATGGATCCCATCAAGATGCATAACTACTATACTTACCTGTACAATAAGTGTGTATTTGAGGCTTTGGAAGAATATTATGGAAAGGACAAGGCATGTCTCTTTGCAAGGAGCGCCACTGTGGGCGGACAGAAGTTCCCGGTACACTGGGGCGGAGATTGCTATGCGGAGTATTCTGCCATGGCTGAGACCTTGCGGGGCGGGCTTTCCCTGTGCTCTTCTGGATTTGGCTTCTTCTCCCATGACATGGGCGGGTTTGAAGCGACGGCTCCTGCGGATGTGTACAAGAGATGGTGCGCATTTGGCCTGATGTCTACCCACAGCCGTCTCCATGGCTCTACCTCTTACCGCGTGCCTTGGGTATACGACGAGGATGGAGATACGGAGGCTTGTGACGTACTCCGCCACTATACGGTGCTAAAGGGCAGGATGATGCCTTATCTTTGGGCGCAGGCGAATAAGACCCATCAGGTGGGCGTGCCTATGATGCGTTCCATGATCGTTGCATTCACGGAGGACACGGCATGCAAGTATCTGGATCAGCAGTATATGTTGGGAGACAACCTCTGCATCGTTCCTGTGATGAATGAAGAGGGCGTGGCCGAGTTCTATGTGCCGGATTGCGGTACTTGGACAGATATTCAGAGCGGTGAGACTTATCAGGGTGGAAAATATTACACTAGGAAGTGCGATTACTTCCAGACGCCAATCCTTGCCCGTCCTAACAGCATCGTGACCTTTGGAAACTTCGATGCGGAGGGTGAGATGACGGTGGTATATGACTATCTGCAGGATGCGGAGGCAGTTGTCTATGGCCTGGAGGATGGCAAGACGGCGGAGGCTGTGATTTATGACAGCGAGTCCAATAAGATTACGGACATCAAGGCTGCCAGAAACGGCAACAAGATTGCCGTGTCCTATGGCAAGACGGACAAGACGTTTAAGGTGACGGCGGAAGGAAAGACAGTGGTGGCAGCAGCCGGCACTACCAGCGTGGAAATTGAATTATAATGGCATGATTTAAAGTGATAGGGAGCGAAATCGCTGTCTCGGCAAGCTTGCTTGCATGAGGCGGCGATTTTTTCGATGTAATGAAGGGGCATTTTGCATCCCATGCTCTTATTATTGGCAACTGCATACGCAATGATTTCATATATTTTCCCCTTTAGTTTCTCTCCAATAAATGTTATAATAAAAAATGGCACATAAACATCTAGAAAAGGGGGGTGACATGGAAAAAAGCAGAAAAAGGAAATTTAGGAAACGAGAGATTGGCTTTTTACATAATATTTTGCTTTGGTGGAAGAGATGGGATGGAAAGCAGAAGAGAATGGCCGCTGCAGGGCTGGGCTTGATCCTGGTTCTCATTGCCACAGTGCTGTGGGTCAGGTCTCTGGGGAGAAAGGAAGTGCCGGCCATGTCGGAGAAGGTGGTGGCAGCGACTGCCACGCCAGTTCCGGAGAGAACGAAGATGCCGGCGCCTACGCCCAAGCCGGAGGGAGAGATTTATTCCTATTTGCAGGGTCCGAAATCCTGGGGCAGCCGATTGAAATGGTCGGGGGAGTGGGGCGTTTCGTTTTATGACGGCGGCTCCTTTGGCGGGTTTGGCTGCGGTCTGTGTTGCGTTGCGAATATCTATTCTTCCCTGACGAAATACAAGTGTACGCCGGTTGATGCATACAAGTATGCGAAAAAGCACACGGGGTATTCCGGGGGAGGCGCCATTGACTGGGGCTATATGAGAAGGTCTCTGACTGCTATGGGGTTTGACTGCAAGGTATACAGAAAACCTGGGAGTTACGAAAAATTCCAGAGGCAGATCAAGAAGAGCCAGGCAGCCATTGTCCTGGTGAGCAGCAATAATTCTACCTGTTACTGGAAAGATACGCCGGGGCATTATGTGACGGTCTTTCTCTATGACGAAAAGCGGGACAAGGTCTTCCTGACAGATTCGGGAGATCCGAAGCACAATCGGCATTGGGTTTCCCTGAAAAAGATTTACGATTCCCTGAAGACGGCTAGTCCTTGGCAGTTTCTGTCAGTGAAGGGGTATGAGGAGGCATCGGATCAGTGGAGGCACAAAAGCGCCAAGGGGAATTGGGTCAGCAAATAATTCATTGGTATTGCATGGCTGTGAATGGTAACGTTTAATCTGCAAGAAACGAAGTGGGAGGAGAAAATATGAAAAATATGAAGGTTAAGAATTTGCTGACGATGATTAGCATATCGCTGGTATTTTGTGTGGCTGTGATTTTGGCAGGGGTATCTGTTTATAATATCAAATCTACCACAACCCTATCTGTGGATAAGTATAAACAGGCTATGAACGATGGATATCGGCTGGAAATCAAGTCCGAGGTGGAAACGGTTATCAAGGTATTGCAGTCAGAATATGACAAGATTCAGGCCAAGGGCGTCTCCGAGGAACAGGCAAAGAATACCGCAAAGGAGATTGTCCGGGGGATGCGTTACCGGGATGATGACAGCGGATATTTCTGGATTGATGACACGGATTACAATCTGATCATGC
>CASGVX010000157.1 GCA_949346185.1 uncultured Lachnospiraceae bacterium | reverse complement strand
ATTTTCGGAGAAAATTCTTGCAGGGGAATGCGCTGGCATTCCCCTTTTTTACCGTTTAGGAAATTGCTCACAATGTGGCGGTATGCCAACAAGAATTACGAAGTAATTCTTGCAGGGGAATGCGCTGGCATTCCCTTTTTTTATAGGGCTTGACAGTAGTACGAAATCATACTATACTCTATAAAGTACGATTTCGTGCAAAACATGCAGGAAGGGAAGTCTTGGGTGGAGAACTTAAGATGGATGGGAAAGGAGACGGTATGAGAAATGATAGTTATAGAGAATTAAAACGATACAATTACCTGCTGGGTGAAATTGAAGCGCAATATCATGAGATGTTTTTAAAACTGGGACTGTCTGACAGTGCCTCGATGATTCTCTATACTATCTGTGACAGTGGAGAATCTTGTCTGCTTCAGGAAATCTGTCGGCGTACCGGCATCAGCAAGCAGACTATCAATTCTGCCATTCGCAAGTTGGAGCGGGAGGGCATCGTGTACTTGGTGCCGGCGGGGGCGAAGAATAAGAATGTCTGCCTGACTGAGCGTGGCAAAGGATTGGCGGAAAATGCCGTGATGCGGATTATGGAGGCTGAGAACGATATATTTGCTGCCTGGCCGGAGGAGGATATGGCCAAGTATCTGGAACTGACGGAGCGTTTTTTGGAGGCAATCCGGGAGAGGGCGGATCGCATGAAAGGAGGACTGGGGCATGAGAAGAAAAGATAGGATTCAATTATCTGATCATTTTACGTAAAAAAAACTATTGAGATATACATTTCCATCCATTATCATGATGGTGTTCACATCCATTTATGGCGTGGTTGACGGCTTCTTCGTGTCAAATTTTGCCGGCAAGGTGCCCTTTACGGCAATTAATTTCATTATGCCATTTCTGATGATTCTGGGTTCTCTGGGCTTTATGTTTGGAACTGGTGGCGGTGCTCTCATTGCAAAGACTTTGGGTGAGGGGAAGGCAGATCGGGCTAGGAGGATATTTTCTCTCATTGTCTATTTATCTGCTGCCTGCGGCATTGTTCTGGCCCTTTTGGGGCAGGTTTTCCTCCGCCCCATTGCTGCGGCACTGGGAGCCGAGGGGCAGATGCTTCGGGATAGCGTGACCTATGGGCGTATTATTTTGATATCGATTCCCGCATATATTCTTCAGTATGAGTTCCAGTGTCTCTTTGCCGTTGCGGAAAAGCCCAAGTTGGGCTTGAATGTGACCATTGCTGCGGGATGCACGAATATTGTGCTGGATGGCATATTTGTGGCGGTATTCGGCTGGGGGCTGGAGGGAGCTGCAGCAGCCACGGCAATCAGTGAGTGCGTGGGCGGCGTGGTTCCATTGATTTACTTTGTCAGGCCGAATGGCAGCCTTCTGCGGCTGGGAAAGACGAGGTTTGATGGCAGGGCGCTGGGAAAGGCCTGTGTCAATGGTTCCTCGGAACTGATGAGCAATATTTCCACGTCCATCGTGAGCATGCTCTATAATGTGCAGCTGTTGAAATATGCCGGGGAAGATGGCGTTGCGGCCTATGGGGTTCTCATGTATGTGAGTTTCGTGTTTATGGCAATCTTTATTGGCTATTCCATGGGAACGGCTCCGATCATCGGATATCATTATGGTGCGGCGAATCATGGGGAACTGAAAGGGTTGTTGCGGAAGAGCCTTTTGGTGGTGGGCGTATTTGCAGTTGCCATGTTTGCTGCGGCATATGCTTCGGCCCGTCCCCTCTCCCATGTGTTTGTGGGGTATGATGAGGGGCTGCTCAAACTGACGTTTCAAGCCTTTTCTATTTTCTCTTTCTCCTTCTTCTTTTCGGGGTATGCTATTTACGGCTCGTCCTTCTTTACGGCTCTGAACAATGGATTGATTTCTACGGCAATTTCTTTTCTGCGAACGCTGGTGTTTCAGATTGCTGCTGTTCTTATTTTTCCCATGGTTTGGGGAGTGGATGGCATCTGGCTCTCCTGCGTTGCAGCGGAAATGATGGCTGTGGCAGTTACGGCGTTGTTCTTAAAGATTAAGCAGAAGGAATACCGGTATTGACCATGCAGCACATTGCCTTAGATCGTTGCAATCAGCTGCTGCCATTCATGGTTGATGTGGAGAATTGCCATTTATTGAATATTTTTCGTGGTTGGTGACCATCAGCGATTCTTTCTGCATACGAAGGAAACCCATTCCCCCAGGGTGTTCTTCTCTAGGATTTGAAAGTGATTTTTTGACAGGGCATGTTCCACCTCCCCAGCCTTTTCTGCCAGGATGCCGGAGGAGATGAAGATGCCATCCCTCTCTAGGAATTTTCCTATATGGTGGGAGAGGGGGATGATGACATCGGCGAGGATATTTGCTACGGCGATGTGGTAGGGGGGCTGGCAGACCTGATAGACGGCATCGCTGTCCTCCAGGATATTGGCGTGAATGGCGGTGAGGCGGCTGTCGTCCAGCCCGTTATTCTTGCCATTCTCTAGGGTGCCATGGACTGCTGCCGGGTCAATGTCCAGGCAGAAGGCGGACTTGGCGCCGCAGAGCAGGGCGGAGATGGCAAGGATGCCGCTGCCACAGCCCGCATCTAGGATGGTGGTGTCCGGGGTGATGTATTTGCGCAGGGACAGGAGACATAGCTTGGTGGTTTCGTGGGTGCCTGTGCCGAAGGCGGAACCGGGGTCTATCTGCACGATGATATCCCCTTCTCTGGCATCTTCCAGGGATTCCCACCAAGAGGGCTTGATGACGATGTCATCTGCGATGCGGAAGGGCTTGAAGTTTTCCTTCCATTTGTCCTTCCAGAGGGAATCATCCTGCTGGCAGAAGGTGATTTCCGGGGTCTCCAGCGGGAGGAATGCTTGGCGTTTTTTTACTATTTTTAAGATGCGGGCAATCAGTTCTTCCGGTGGGAGAATGGGTGTCTCTGAAATGCCTTCGTCCCGCAGGGAGGAGCCGGTGCTGAAGAAGTCTTTGGCGGCGTTTTCCGGGGATTCGGTGTAGAATGTCAAGATGGAGCTGCCATCGTCCGGCCCCAAATCCCTAGGGATGTCCGTGTACATTTTCTTCTCGTCTTTCTCGGTGAGAGGAACGTGATCTGTAATTTCATATCCGCAAATTCCGCATTCTTCTAAGACTTCTCCTAGCAACTCCGCATCCCTGGTATTGGTGTGGACATCAAATTTTATCCATTTCATAGAAACTTTCCAATCCTTTCTTGATATATCGTGTTGAAGTGAGTATAGCATATTTTCCGAAAAAATGTTAGAGTAGATAGAGAATAGCACTGCCTCTTACAAGGAAGTTTGGCGAGACAGTGTTTTTCTTCTCTATAACTGTGAATAGTGACAATGCGAAAGGAAAACTATGAGACGCTGGGTGACGAAAAAGTATCAGATAGATTGTGGGAAAATAGCTGCCAGATATGGGGTTTCGGAAATTATGGCAGAGGTGCTGGTAAAGAGGGGATTGTTTGACTGGCAGGACATGGATGATTATCTTTTTCCTGATATGAATCGTCTGGCGGATGCCTGCCTGATGAAGGATTTGGTGAAGGCGGCAGGGATTCTGGCAGAAAATATACGGCAGGGGAAGAGGATTCTCATTGTGGGGGACTATGATGTGGACGGGGTGATATCCACCTACATATTGCACCGGGGACTGGGGATGCTGGGAGCCAATGTGGGCTATCGCTTGCCCCACCGGGTGAGGGATGGCTATGGGATGCGTCCCTATATGGCAGAAGAGGCAAAGGAGGGGGGATATGATACCATTATTACCTGCGACAATGGCATCTCTGCCGGGGATGCGGTGGCAAGGGGAAAGGAACTGGGGCTGACGATGATTGTGACGGATCATCACGAAGTCCCCGAAAATGACCATGGGGAGGTTCTTCCGCCAGCGGATTGCGTGGTGAATCCCAAGCAGAGGGGATGCAGGTATCCTTGGAAGGAATTGTGTGGCGGGGGGATTGCCTACCGTTTGGTGGCTCATATGCTGGAGGGGGCAGGCAGGGCGGAGGAGGCGAAGGAATTGCTGCCCTTTGCCGCCATCGCCACGGTGTGCGACGTGGTTCCCCTGCTGGGCGAGAACCGCATTCTGGTGAAGAATGGATTGGATTTGCTGGGGGATTGCCCTAATCCGGGACTGCAGGCTTTGATTCGGCTGCAGGATTTTCATCGGCCGGTGGGGGCGGGGGATTTGGGATTTCGCATCGGCCCCTGCATCAATGCGGCGGGAAGGCTGGCGGATGCAGAACTGGCTTTGGAACTCCTTCTGGCGGGAGATGAGGACTTGGCACAGAAGCGCGGGCAGGAGCTTCTCGCCCTGAACGAGAGGAGAAAGGATTACACGGCAGATGCAGTTCGCCGGGCGGTGGAGATGGTAGAGAGGGATGGGGACGATGGAGTGCTGGCGCTTCTTCTGGAAGATTGCCATGAGAGCGTGGCGGGGATTGTGGCAGGGCGCATCCGAGAAAAATATTACCGTCCGGTTCTGATCGTGACCAAGGGAGCCAAAGGGCTGAAAGGTTCTGCCCGGTCTATTCCGGGATACCATATGCAGCGGGAGATTGAGAAATGCCAGTCCCTGCTCACGGAGTTTGGCGGACATGCCATGGCGGCTGGCTTTTCCCTGGAGGAGGAGAACTTTGAGGCCTTCCGTCAGCTGTTGAATGATAACTGCGCCTTGAGGGATGAGGATCTGGTAGAGACGATGCATTTTGACCGAGAGGTTCCTCTGGGGCAGATGACGGAGCAGGTGGTGGGGGAGCTGGAAGGGCTGGAGCCGGTGGGAGAGGGGAATCCCGGCGGGGTGTTTGCCTGCCGGGGGATAGAGATTGCCGGGGTGCAGCTGTGCGGCAGGGATTACCAGATTGCCAGACTGCGGCTGCGGGATGGAGTCCGCAGTTATGCGGGGGTGGATTTTCACTGCGAGGATCGATTGAAGCCAGCGGTGATTGACCGATATGGAGAGGCATCTTGGGAGGCGCTGGTTCAGGGGCAATCAACGGGATGTCAGGTGGATGTGCTATATCGTCCCAAAATCAACCAGCGATTTGGCGGGGTGGATTTTGAAATTGTGGATTGTCGGTGATGGTGTTCGATTGCTGGTATCAGGCAGCAACCGTGTCGTTATTTATAGTGGTTATGGTGACCCATGATCTGACCCTGGCAGAGCAGTGTGAACGCAGGATTTGGATATCTGATGGCAGAATTTCTGATAAGGCATGATAATCGGTTGAAATAAATGAGAATATCATATATAATAAAAACGAAGATTGGCGTGTAAAGAATTTAGGGGTATATAGTGATTCGATTCGAATAGTGAATGTGATGTGTTTTGACGAATGATAGGCGGTTTGGACAGGATAAAGGGCTAAGGAACTGTTAAGAAATAAATCTTCACATTTTGCTTGCTGGAATCTCCAT
>CASGVX010000156.1 GCA_949346185.1 uncultured Lachnospiraceae bacterium | reverse complement strand
ATTGTTACTATTCACGGCTTCGCCGCTCATAGTAACAAGCAGCGCTTTCAGCGCTGAAATGCACACATTTTGCTTAAAACATGCAAAATGGCGCCGAAGAACTCGTACTTTTGGCATGAAACATGCCAAAAATTCTCGAATATAGTCGGCTGTGAATAGTAACAGCAAATTACTATTCATCGCCATTAGACCATAATCGACTTTGTATTTTCCCACGCTTCATGCTATGATAATATAAATACTGACGCATTTATTTTGAAACCATGGCATGAATTATGTTATAATAATTCCCCTGAAAGGAGCAGGATATCCCATGAACACAGAAACTTTGCCAGAGCAGAAGAGCAGCAGCATATCAGCCATTCAGAAAGACATGATTTTCCGAAACATGAGCGACGGCATCATGACCGTTGGCGAAAATGGCGACATCACATACGTCAATGCCGCCCTGCTGGAAATATTTCATTTTGAAAAAGAGGAAGATGTCCTAGGAAAATCCTTTGAAAAAATATTTCTGCAAAATAAGAAAAACCGCGCTTTCATCAAATTCTTCACTCTGGCCATGGAAAAGCAGCAGCCCACGGAAAAAACTTCCCTGCGCTACCGCATGGACAATGGGGAGAAGTTATTTTTAGATATCGACGTGAGCCTAATGGAGCGGACATGGAGCCATATTTCCGAGGATTGCTTTCCCGGCATGATGATTCTGATAGAAAATGCCACGGATCGCTTTACCCTTCGCCAGAGAGAGCACGATTATGCCTATATATTCGCCGGCATTATCTTCTGCATCACCTCATACCTTATGGCATGGAGCTGCATCCGCTTCACTCTGGGCATCCACCTGCACACCTCCGTCTACACCATGCTCATTGAGGTCATCACCTTTGCCCTGTTCTTGGAAATCGTATTTTTCACCAGCTTCTCCCTGAAGGAAATCGGCCTGATTCCTCACTGGAAAAAACTCAAAGAAAACCTGTTAGAAACCCTAGCCGTCGCCGTCGTCGCAGGCGCAGTGCTGGTGCTTTCAAAAATACTCCTGTCCCTCTTCGGCATCCGGATTAAGAGTTACTTTATCGGAGGATCCTGGCGAGGGCTGGCGAACTACGGCTTCACCGCCCTTCTGCAAGAATTTCTTGCAAGGGGCGTCATCCAGACCAGCGTGAAATCCCTGATGCGGATCAAATATCAAAAAATACTGGGCATCATCCTCACATCCCTTCTCTTCTCCCTAATGCACATGCCCTTCGGCTTTATCTTCATGATGGGAGCCTTTGTCCTGAGCCTAGCCCTAGGATATCTCTTCGAGCGCCATGGGGACTTGTGGGGCTGTGCGCTACTTCACTGGTTCTGCGGCTACCTCACCATGTGTCTGTATTTTTAATATTCAGAAGCGGAAATCCCGCTTGCCCTCCTTCAATTCCTCCAGATACTGCATTGCCCGCTCCCTGACTTTCTCGTTGGGCACGTTCTGAATCTCCCTAGCAATCAGCGCCTCCCCAATTGCCTTGGTATCCGGAGACGCATAATCCTCCAGATATTCCTTCAGCGTCATCAGAGCATTGGGCTGGCAGCAATTGACAATCTGCCCGGACTTCAATAGGGACATGAACCGATCTCCCGTGCGCCCCTCCCTATAGCATGCAGTACAGAAACTAGGAATATACCCCAAGCGCATCAGCCAGTTCACCACCTGGTCAAGAGTTCTGGTATCGCTGACATCGAACTGGGCAGAACTATCATCCCTCACCGGCTCCGTATAGCCTCCCACGCTGGTTCTGGAACCACCGCTAATCTGGGAAATCCCTAGGTGCAGCACCCGCTCTCTGGTGTTCTGGGACTCTCTGGTGGAGATAATCATCCCTGTATATGGCACGGCGATTCTGATAATGGATACAATCTTTTCAAAAATGTCATCCGGCACTGCATTGGAAAAATCAGCCGTGTCGATATCATCTGCCGGGCAGATGCGGGGAACGCTGATGGTGTGGGGTCCTACGCCCTGAGCAGCCTCCAGATGCTCCGCATGCATCAAAAGCCCCACCAGCTCATAGCGGTATCCCTCCAAGCCAAATAATACCCCCAGCCCCACATCGTCAATCCCTCCCGCCATGGCTCTGTCCATGGCCTCCGTATGGTAGGCGTAATCATGCTTTGGCCCGATGGGATGCAGCTGCTCATAAGACTCTTTATTATAAGTCTCCTGAAAGAGGATATACGTCCCAATTCCCGCATCCCGCAATTTCCGATAATTCTCCACCGTAGTTGCCGCAATATTTACATTGACCCGCCGAATGGCTCCGTTCTTATGCTTGATGCTATAAATCGTATCAATGCTCTCCAAGATGTATTCCAGCGGATTATTTACCGGGTCTTCCCCCGCCTCGATGGCAAGCCGCTTGTGCCCCATATCCTGCAGGGCAATCACTTCCCGGCGAATCTGATCCTGAGTCAGCTTAATCCGGGGAATCTGCTTATTCTTCGCATGGTAGGGGCAATAGGTGCACCCATTCACGCAATAATTCGATAGATACAGCGGAGCAAACATTACGATTCTGCGACCGTAAAATCTCTCTTTGATTTCCACTGCCAGAGAGCGAATCTGCTCATTTACCTCCGGAATGTCGCACTCCATCAATACCGCCGCCTCTTTGTGGGAAATTCCCTTGGCACTCTTGGCCTTCTCCACAATGGCGGCAAGCACCTCCCTGTTATCCCGGTTCTCTCTGGCATATTCCAGAGAGTCCAATATCTCCTGATGATTGATAAACTCCTCCGCTTTGAATGATTTTACATTGTATTCCGGCATCATGATTCCTCCCTTACTACAATCTATGATTTTCCTTGATAGTGCCGCAAAAGCAGCATGTCAGTAACCGTTATTATTTTTTAGAATAAACAGCCTTGGCGCTCACGCCCTCCAGCATGCCCAATTTTCCAGACAGGGCGCTGACCACATCGTTTCTCGCATCCATCACGATGCTGATAACGGAAATCTTCCGCTCCCGGTAGGGCATCCCCATCCTCCCAACGATATATTCCCGATATTCGTGCAGCAGTTCATTCACCCGCTCCACGCTATCCTGATTCTCCACAATAATCCCTAAAATAGCAATTCTCTGCTCCATGCAAGCCTCCTATATCCCAACGTAACTGCGCAATTTCCTAGAAATCCCAAAAAGCCCCATGCTCTAAAGCATGGGGCGCCATAGTTGCCGTTCTCTGGCCAACGCCACACGGCAACGCATCAAATCACGTATTCCATATCAAAATCCACATGCCTTCACATCGGGACGAACCCTCTGCCTCAGAACATTATCATCATAACACGATGCTGTCGCGATTTCAACAGCAAATCCTCAAAACGTACAACGAATGTTGTTACTACGTTACTATTCCTTCACGCCTCCAATCAAAGAACATTCAATGGCATCACACTTCTCTGCCACATCCCTAGGTATCTGAATGAAACTGCCATAATAACACATCACACATGGTGCGCACAGATCCGCAGGCAATGCCCAGAAATGTTCCAGTTCAATCTTTAACTCCTTCCTCCCCCCCTCCTCTTCAACTAATGTAGCCGAAGACAAGGAAAAATCATATCCCATTGTCCAATATACATTGTAAAAATACAGCACATTTTCTCGAAAATACGCCCGGTCATACTTTTTCAGCGGCTCCACAAGCCATTTTATAACATGCCAGTAGGAATGCTCCTTCTGAATTGTCCGAATAATCCCTTGCAGCTGGTCATAGGAAGTAATGAGCTGATCCTCCAATACGCCCTTATCAATCATGCTACTAAATTCTAACGAAATCTTTTCCGCATCCTCCCCCTCAGGACGGACGCACTGCATGCTGCACAACCTAGTATAATCTTTTACAGAAACTGGCTGCCCTGATCCTGTCGGCCCCATTGTGGCCTCAGGCTTCCTAGTCGTTCCCGGCCTCTTTATATCATCAGGCTTCACCAGCGTTCCCGGCTTATTCTCTGTGGCAGCAGAGGGTTTCTTCACTTGATTCTTGGAAGAAGCACTCTGATCCTTCGTTTTTCTCACATCAGACTCCGACTGGATTTTCACTGATTTATCAGAAGCATTCGCCGACAGCCTCCTCTCCCTCTCAGGATGATTGACTGATGCATTCCGCTTGCTGGCATCAGAAGATTCTTCCGAAATATCTGGCAACCCAGTGGAAGCAGGGAAGCCTTCTTGCCGCTCTCCCTCACTGCCTCTGTCTCCCAAAGCATTTTTCTGCGCTTCATCCTTCCCATCAGAAACATTGGGAGACTCGCCGATGATTCCAGATTGCTCGCTATCAGCATGGGGAACCTGCGCCACGTTCCCCTGACTCTCAGATTTGACCCAGCGGACAGGCTGCTTTTCCACATTAACACCAGAATCAGCCTTCCATGCCAACAGCGCAGCCACTGATAGCAATATCATCCCAATACAGGCAGCTGCGCATATTTGCTGCGTCTTTCTTCTCTTCCCCCCGGAAGATGCCTGCATCTTTTCCATCACTGACTTGGAGAACTCTGGCGGCGCTTTTTCCCTTTTTTCAAAGGATTTCAGGAGCAAATCATCTAAATCATACTTCATATCCATGCACCTCCAATCTTTTTCTCAACTTACCTTTTGCCAGCCGAAGCCGACTCTTTACAGTCTCTTTGGGAATATGCAGAGTCTTGGCAATCTCATCCATGCTCATCTGGGCCGAATAAAACATATGTATCACAATCTTATGCTTGTCCGGCAAATCGGAAATGCACTCCTTGAGCAGTCGTCCCAATTCCTGATCCAGCATGCGCTCTTCCATATCAGAACATTGCCACGGATTGGCTTTAATTTCCGACAGAGGTTCTGTAGGGGCAATCCTCTGCCTTCTGCTTCTCTTCCTCTGCTGGTTTTTCCATAAATTCACTGCAATTCCTATCAGATAATTCCTGTCGCTTCTCGACTCTTCATTCCAATGAAATTTGTGCTTTATTTCCAGCACCTTCAAAAAGGTATCCTGGCTCAAGTCTTCTGCATCTGAACGGTTGCCTGTCAGAAAGCAGCAAAATTGAAAGACAGAATCCATATGCGCCATAACCAATTCTTCTATCTGCTCCGGTGTCACTTCATCTGCCTCCTCTCCCGCATCGATTTCCACTGCAAGCCGCACATCCGCAAATGGTTTCCTGTTTATTTGACATGTCATATCCAATTTGAAACCTCGTTTTTTGCCCCTTACACTAATATATTGTCCCAAATCATCCCAAAGGGTCAAAAAAACTTTTATTTTTTCCAAGGGAATGCCAGTGCGTTCCCTTGGAAGAATCCAAAAAAACAAATGTTCTTCCGCAAATGCGGAGTGAGCATAGACATTCATGGTGGTACTGACATCTGAGTGTCCTAACAGTTCCTGCACATCCTTTGGCGCTGCTCCGTTTGCCAACACAGATATTTCCTTATAATCGTCGTG
>CASGVX010000155.1 GCA_949346185.1 uncultured Lachnospiraceae bacterium | reverse complement strand
GACCGTCAAATTATCATACACACCGAAATGATCCGGCACATAGCCAATCTTTCCATGCCCCGCTGCCACCAGCGCCAGCCACCAGTCATGCATCAAAGCCTCCTCCGGCATAGCATGCTGTCCCAAAATCTCCTGCAAGCGGCCATTCCACATGGCTGCTGCCCCTTGGACGAAATTGCACAGCAGAAGGGACTCCATCACCCTGTGCTCTGGCAGTAGCACCCCAGTCTGCCCCACGAAGGATTCCGACACCACCTCCCCCGCCTGATTTATCACAGCAGCATCTGAATAGACAAGAGCTGGCAAGACTTCCTTCCTCTCCCCAGCTGACCCCTGTTTTTTTTCCTGTGAAGCCTGCAGTTTCTCTATATCCTGCACCCTCTCAGATATCCTTTGATTCATCTCCAATTTCCGCAACCTTCCCTGCAGAATTTCCAGTTTCTTCGATTCCCAGACGTCATCCTGGTCGCAGAACGCATAATCCCCCGGCTCCCGCACCTCCCGCAGCAGCTTGGCAAAATTCTCTTTCGCCCCCAATCTTTCCCTATTCCGAGCAAGTTCCACCTTCCCCGGATGATTTGCGGCAAAATCATGGAGCAGCTGCCACGTGCGGTCTTCGGAGACATCATCTCTCACATGGAGTTTCCACTGCCCCTCTGTCTGCCCGCCAATGGAGGCCAGCTGCTCCGGGAGATACCGCTCTCCATTGCAGGTTGCCATCAGTATGTGTATCAGCATCTCCTAAGCTCCTCCTCGGTCATCGCCCTAAACTCTCCCCAAAAGTCACGAAACTCCCCGTACATCACGCACCTAGCCAGATATAATGCCACCCGGTACCAATACAAGGGCAGAATCTGCCATTTTCTCATCCCAAGATACTTCCGGCAATAATAAATCTCGCTGCGAATATTGTGGGAATAGGAAAATGCCCGCACATGCCTGGTGCTGCCCCCATGCAGATGCTCTATCACAGCAGAGCCATGATAGACAGTTTGGAATCCCCGTTCCTCCATGCGGATGCCCAGCATCAATTCCTCCTCATACAGAAAGGGATATTCATCAAAGGGGGTCACTGCCTCCGCGCATGTTCTGGAAAGCAGAAGACAGCACCCCAGCACCGCATATACAGAAAAGGTGCCGTCATAGTCCCTGTCAAATCCAAAATAGGTGCGGTAGCTTCTGCGGAAAATCGCATGCAATCGGGTGCGCACCAGATATTTCTCCTTCATTCCAGTCCTGCGGCACAGATTGCTCTTCTGCACCTTCCCCTCCCTGTCCAGAATCTTAGGCCCCACAATCCCCACCTGCGGGTGGGTCTTGCTGTACTCCCACAATTCCTGAATGCACCGGGGCGTGAAGCGCACGTCATTATTCGTCAGGAGAATGCCCTGGCACCCTATTTCCAATGCCTTCTTTATCCCCACGTTATTCCCTCCATTATACCCCATATTCTCCTTATTTCTAATAAAAATAACTTCCCCGCCGGAAATCATTTCCCTGATTTTATCACTCTCCGAAACCTTGGAGGCATTGTCCACCAAAATGACCTGATAGGAAGCCTGCGGCGGATTTGCCCAAATGCTCTCCAGACAGCCCACCGTGTCTTCCCAATTATTGTAGTTTAATATTACAATCCCCAAATCTGGCACAAGGCAATCCTCCTTCCCAGCTTCTTATTCGCAACAACCCTCTCCTACCTTGGGCTTTTTGCCGGGGACAGCTCCTTCCCGTTACTATGAACTGCTTCCCCCTTTACGCATTTTATAGATTTTCATCAGCCATCCAGGAATCAGCCCCACGATCAGCGGCTTGATAATGTATCTTTTATTGCCCCGAGAAATTCCCAGTCTGGCAAATCCCCGCCTCCGCACCTCAAACTCTCTCAAGCGATAGCGATATTTCCGGCGCACATAAGAATTTCCATCCTCCCGGTAGCAAAATAATCGTTCTGGCATATTATGCCCCCGTTCCCCCAGCGCATACAGCCGCATGAAAAGCTCATAATCCTCCGTCCTCAGCGCAAAGTCCTCCGTGCAATATCCCCCCAGCCTGGCAAGCACCCCCCGCCGCATCATAATCGTGGGGTGCATAAAGGGCGAGCCAAACAAAAAATCTTCCTTCTTCGGGTCGGGAATCAAATCCCGATTCCCCCATATTCCCCTTTCATCAATCAATTCCGCACTGCATCCCACCAGCGCATAGGCCGGATGATTCTCCAGATACTCCCACTGCCGTTTTAATCTCTCAGGCTTGGAAATGTCATCTCCATCCATCCTGGCTACATACTCCCCCCTGGCATGGGAGAGGCAGGTATTGAGTGCCGCCGCCAGCCCCTGATTTTCCTCATGGCGATACAGCCGAATCCGCCCATCTCTGGCACAGATTTCTCGAAGCATCTCACTGCAGGTCTGCTCCGAGCCATCATCGCAAATAATAAATTCTATTTCCTGCAAGGTCTGAGAGAGAATGGAATCAATGGCTAGTTCCAGCTGTTCTCTATTTTTTTCATTGTAAACCCCCATAATCACCGATACCAGCGGTCTGCTCATCACCTCACCACCTCGCTATAGATCTGACGCATCTGCTTCTCCACCACTTCCAGAGAAAACCCCTTGATCCTCTCTTGGTTCCATCTCCCCAGTTCTTCCCTCCTGGCCACCTTGGACAAGGCGCTCTCGCTGCCTTTTTCAGCAAAAAGCCTGCGCACCTTTGCCGCATATTCAGCGTGAGAAAAACTCTTAGTCAGATACCCGCCCTTTCCATGCTGGATTAGGTCGTGAACGCCACGGATATCCGCAGCGATAACCGGCAGACCCACCGCCATGGCCTCCATCACCGCCACCGGAAGCCCTTCCCTGCCAGAGGGAAAGAAAAAGCAGTCGCACTGCTGCAAGAGTTCCGGAATATGCTCCACATATCCCGCAAAGCACACATTATTTTCCAGATGAAGTTCCCGCACCTTCTTCCGCAAGGCAGCCTCCATCCTTCCCTTGCCGCAAATCAGATAGACCAGATTCAGATCCTGCAGTTCCGCCATGGCCTCTATGGCCACCAGATGATTCTTGGAGGGAGCCAGTTCCCCCACGGTCACTAAGATACCACAGTCCGAGGGAATGCCATAGTGCTTTCGGATGTCACAGGCAGTACCACATTCTTTTCCATCTCCTCCAACTTGCCAGTGCCGCTTCTGATAGGGTGCCATCTTTTCCAAGTCCATCCCCACTCCATTGATTTTCACCACCTTGCCCCGTATGGGAAAATGGCATCCCCGCCGATAATCCTCCTGGTTAATCAAGATCAATCGGTCGGTATATCTGGCATAATGTCGCTCTATAGGGTAATATAGCCAATTTTTCCAAGGAACGCCATGGCAAAAATGAAACCCATGGGCGGTATATAATACGGGCACTTCCCGCCCCGTCTTCTTCCGCACCTGCCATGCAGCCCTTCTGGCCACCACCCCGCTCATGGGCATATGGCAGTGAATCAGGTCGAAGGTTTCCCGAAGCATCAAATCCTCCAGCTGCCTCTGGGCAATCTTGACCTTGCGGGAGAAGGGAGAACGGCAGAAGTCAATCTGGTGGGGAATCATCCCGCTACCCTCCAGGCGGCTATTATCCTTCCCATACACCACATTCTGCAAATCTGTGGCATAATGCACCTCAAATCCCAATTCCTGCAATATCTTCACATTGTTCATCTCGTGCTGAGGTACGAATCCGCTCACCCGGGTCACCAATAACGCCTTCCTCACGCCCATCCCTCCTCTCTAATATGTCTCCCGCAGTTTTTCCTCCAAGACATGAAAATCCTCCACCCGAAAGCTTCCCATCTGCCTGCATCGGCTGGCCATGCTGGCAAGCATGGACACATGGCCATGCTGCAGTCCAAAAAGCTGCTCCATGGGTCCCCTCTCATAGCAAATGTACTGGATTCTCCCATAGGGTATCAGGGAAACTTCTTTTCTAAATCTTCCCTGAACCAGCAGCAATTCCCTAGGCAGATACCCGATTCCGCAGGTCTTATACATCAGATAGGAACGCAGCAGCCAGAGAAGCATCATGGCAATGCCAATGCCTAGGCATATGGCTGGGCAATTCCATCCTGTCGCCTGATGAAATTCCCGTTCTGAGCCAAATCCGGTGAGCAATCCCAAATAGACTGCTGCGCCACTGACCACTCCCATCACCACAGATGCCAGCATCCGAATATACATCCACTGCCTCGGCACCCTTGTCCGTTTTTTCAAATCAGGCATTTGAAACTCCGGCAGCAGAATTTCCATTCTTCTCTTCAAATCATCGTAAGTGCCCAAGAGAAGCAGCTTCATTCCGTCCGCTTCTTCGCCCTCGCCTCCCACGTTCAGAACTCGCAGATACCCCCTGCCAAATATTCTGGCAAGCACCGGATACTCGATTTTCACTCCATTGATTTTATCCACTGGCACCATGTAGCTTTTCTTCTTCCACAGCCCGCAGGAAACATAAATCTGGTCATCCTTCCGTCTGGCACGGAAGCGGAAATCCTGCAAAATCTTCTTAATGATTGCCCAGGCAAAGGAGAATGCGGTGAAAAATTCCATCACCAGCAGACCTAGCCCGGCAATGACGTTATCGTAATCCCCCTTTGACACATCATGCAAGGTTACACTTAAGGTCAGGGCGAAAGAAACTAGGAAAGCCACCGCCGCCACCAACTGGGACACGGTAATGGACAGCAGGCCATTTACCATCGTCTCGCCCGCAGTATAGAGGATATCATACTCCTCCACGTCCATATCCCCCTCTACCTCCTGGACATCCACGCCCTCTTTCATTGCCAGAATGCTCTTTTTGACCTCTTCCGCCCTCTTCTTCTTCAAGACCATCTCCACATCGGTCTTATCCGCAGTGGAGAGACTGTCCGTGTCCAGCCGCATCTTGCAGGTGCCAAAGATCATCTCGAAGATATTCTGCTCCACATTCACATTGGAGACCTGCTTGACTGACAAGGTATTGCTTTTCCTTGTCAAGGTCTTCTGCCTGTAGGTAATAGTGCCATCCTTCACCGTCAGCGTGGTGCGGTACCAGCGGTTCAAAAGCCAGCCCAATAGCACCAGCAGCAACGCCAGCACTCCCAAAAACCACAACAGGTGTATCTGCATGTTCTCATCCAGTTTCTCCCTTTTCAGAAAAGAGATGACCACGTTCAGCAATTCCTCATTTCCAATGATGGCAAAAACAAAAATAAGAATCACCGTCCATGCCCTTTCCACAATATAGGTAATGTGATTCCTGAGAAACAACTCTCCTTCCCCCGCTCCATTCCCAGCCACAGTTCCATGATTCGAGGGCATCCCTTCCTTTCCCTTATTCATCTTCCTTCCGCTCCTCCCGTTCCGCCACTGCATACTGGTTAATCCTCGTCTTTAGCCGCTCCACAATCCTCTCTGCCATCTCCACCTCCAGGAAGCGAATCGTCACATCTCCCCCCGCCGTTGTCAC
>CASGVX010000154.1 GCA_949346185.1 uncultured Lachnospiraceae bacterium | reverse complement strand
GGGCATGTTCTTTTTTCGCAGTGGATTTTTCCTATGAGGCGCTGGAGGATGACATGCACAGTCGGTTTGCCAAGAAATATATCTTCCCGGTACTCCATGGAAAGTATCTCTTTCGGGAATACCTCTCTATCTTGGGGGAGGACTATGGCCATCCGGAACTGGCAGCCGCCAGGGAGGGGGTAAGGGAGATTGATGATTTTTTGAATCTGTTTCCTGAAAAGGGGATGATGTCTTGGGAGAGGGAAGTCATATGGTACCTAGGGCAGATTAGCCAATGTCCGGAACATGGGCTGGAACCTTATGAACTGCTGATTAAGAGCAGGCTTCTCAGCGTGTGGAATCTGATGTTTGCTCAGGGGAAGCCGGTGAAGAAAAATCACATGGAGGATCACGCCGCATCTGAGAGGCTTCGTCCAGTGGTGGATTATATGAAAGAGAATTATGTCTATGAAATCACGCTGGGTGAACTGGCAGAATTGCTGCCCATGAGCGAAGGGCAGTTCTGCAGGGTATTCAAGCAGCATATGAAAATGTCTCCCATGCAGTATCTGATGCGCTACCGCATATTGCAGAGCTGCCGACTTCTGCAGGATACGGATAAGAAAATTGGAGAGATTGCCAATCTCGCCGGGTTTAATAATATCAGTTATTTTAACAAAGTCTTTTTAAAGGTCATTGGCTGTACGCCCAAAGAGTATCGGAACAGCGGATATTATTCCCAGTCATAGGGAAGGGGTGTTTTGCTGCTATTTGCAGCCAGTGAGAGTCGAGGATTATTGGCAAATAGTATTGGGTGCGCAAATGAATTTGAGGAGGGATTTTTATGCGGAGAGTGGCGAGCATCCGGGAAGCCTTGGAAGAACTTTCGTATCAAAGGGCCTGCCTTTTCGATATGGATGGGCTAATCTTTGACACGGAGAGAAGCTTTATGGAGCAGCTGGCTCTGGTGATGGGAGAGAGGGGATATCACCTCACTAGGGAAATCTATTGCGATACGCTGGGGCTGTCAGGAGAGGAGTTAAGGGATAGGATGAGAGGATATTATGGTTCGGAGTATCCTTTTCAGGAAATCAGCCGGGAGGCCAGGGAGAGGCTGAATCGAGTGGCGGCGACGGTGGGACTGGCTGTCAAGCCGGAGATTTTAAACATTCTGGCGTATCTGCAGGAGAGGAATGTGCCCTGCGCGGTGGCTTCCGGCAGCAGAAGCGACATAGTGAGAAAATATATAGAAATTTGCCATCTGGACAGATATTTTCAGGCAATGGTGGGAGGCGAGCAGGTGGGGGCTTCCAAGCCGGCGCCGGATATTTTCCTCCTAGCGGCAGAGAAACTCCAGACCAAGCCAGAACGCTGCCTGGTGCTGGAGGATTCGGAAAATGGAATCCGCGCAGGGAAGGCGGCGGGGTGCGCCACCCTATGCGTGCCGGATATGAAGTGGCCGGGGGAAGAGGCTTTTCCGGAGATTGATTATCTGGTGGTGCGGTGATCCTCCCTTTTTAGTTCCTGCAAGACCACCCTGCAGGATAAGAATATCACGATGCATAGGAAGATTCCCAGCAGTGCGCCTAGGGAAAAGGCCAGCAGCGGGAGGGAGAAGGATCGGAGCAGCTGGGAGATGCACAGGCAGGTCAGAATCAGGAGAATGAACAAGGCCAGTGCGCCGTAGATGCGGAAGGAGAGAAGGCGGGTGCGGAGAACGGCTTTCGCCTTCTCCTGCTGTCCATCCTCTGGCGGCGCACTGGATTCTGATGGGGAGGCATGTCCCAGAATCTGCGCGAGGGCGGATTCTATATACTGGCGGGCAGATTCCGGGGCGTGGTGCATTTTCTTGGGATTTAGCGTCTCCGCTCCTGCGGAGAGAAATGCGATGATATGGCTGTCAAAGATGAGGTTGTGGATGCCGGCGAAGAGTGCGCATCCCGCATAGAGGATTAGCGCGTCCCACAGGGTCATTCGGAAATGTCCTGATATGCCGGACGCATGGCCGGCGAAGATGCCTGCGGCACAGAGGGACAGGATTATTATGCCGGAGAGGCATTTGCTTCTTTTGACGGCAGGCAGGATCTGTTCTGGCTTGTCCCATGTTCGGGCCAGTTCTCCCGTCCAGATAGCCCGGCAGCGGTACTGGAACAGCAGGATGCCAGTGATGGCGATGACGCCATCAAGGACGGGATAGGGCTGGAACACTGTTTTTCCCGGGCGAAAGAGGTGCTGATAGCCGGCAAAAAGCAGCAGATAGCCTAGCAGTATCATAGAGCCCTCCGTGAAAAGGCTTGACAGCATGTACAGCGGAAAGAAAGGCTGATTTCTGCGCAGAAGCTCCTTGCAGTGCCGGGCTGTATTCCCCCCGATAAATTTTATGGGAGAGATTTGAAGTGCCGAGGCATTTTCAAATCTCTTCTCCTCTTCCTCCAGCGTGTGGCGAATGCGACCCTCTGGGAGGAGGGTGGCTGCATTTTCTGAAAAAGCGGCTGCAATCTCCTCGCAGCTGATTCGGGATGTGCGGGCTTCTTTTGTGTTTTCCATGTCAACTCTCCTATTGCTTCATAAATGGTTTCATATATTCATATTGCCTGCGCTGGGCGGGCGTCATCTGGCTGAGGAATATTTCTGTGAGCAGGTTGTTTTCCTCCGGAGTAAAAGAGATGTTTTCCTGCGCCATGCGCTCCTTCCATGCCATTACCATGGGAAGGGCTTCTGTCAGTTTTTTGTTCTGGACGGATTCCGCCAGCATGATAATCATTTTCTGCTTCTTTTCTTCCATCTGCTGGAAGGCGGGATGATTTTGAAAGCTATTCATCATTTTCCTCATTTCTGCAATGTGTCAGTGCAGCGATTATGATTGCCTGCACATTTGCTATATTTGCTGCATGCAAAGGACCTGCCTTGCCTGCGCCTACTTTTGCCATTGAATAAATCATCCATTAGTCATTATACATGATATTTTGCATCTGTTCAAATGTGGCTTTCTGTTCCGGATTCAACTGGGACATTAGGAAGTCCCGCATCATATTGTTTTGGGCGGGGGTTTCCCTGCCATGCATCTGGGCAAATTCCCGATAGCTCTGGAATAGCGTCCCGGCATTCATGAAATTCAGTATCGTCTGTACCAAGTCCGATTCCCGAGGCGTGAGATATTCTTGGATATGCAATAGCATCTCTTTCATGTTCGGCTGGCCGGATTGATTGTTTTCAGCTGCTTCTAGAGCATAGCCGGAGTCTCCGCCCTGTCTCGCCAGCTGGACAAGGGATTCTGTCTGCAACAGCATTTGTATGGCATGGCGGCTTTCTGGCGCCACATAGGGCATGGCGGCCTCCAATATTGCCATCTGTCTCTGGTGATTGTTTTCATATTCCATAAGAATCCTCCATTCTTATTCAGGGTCAGTAACGTTTTTCGTCTTTCCTAATTTATGTGCCTGGGGGGAGGATTATTCCAGATTGTTTGACAGGACAATGGTTTTGGTGTAATTTATAAGAATAAATCAAAGCAATGAAATATTGTGCCTGCGGCATAGCGCGCTATGCGCGGATGAGAGTTTGCAGGTGACGGAAAGGCAAGGGATCTGTATGATAGACGATAAGAAAGTTCTGTACAGTGGCATGCAGGCCACGGGAAACCTGACATTGGGAAATTATCTGGGAGCTTTGAAGAACTGGCTTACCCTGAACGAGGAATATGAGTGCTTCTGGGGGGTGATGGATCTGCATTCCCTCACCGTGCGACAGGTGCCGGCGGATTTTCGCAAGAAGGCAAGGAATCTGCTGACCCTATATATTGCGGCCGGGCTGGATCCGGTGAAAAACTGCATCTACTTTCAGTCCCATGTGCCAGCCCATGCGGAGCTGAACTGGCTGCTGAGCTGCTTTACCTATGTGGGAGAGTTGAACCGCATGACCCAGTATAAGGAGAAGGCGGCAAAGCATGCGGACAATGTGAATGCGGGGCTGTTTACCTATCCGGTGCTGATGGCGGCGGACATTCTTCTGTATCAGGCGGATTTTGTCCCTGTGGGCAAGGATCAGAAGCAGCATTTGGAGATTACCAGAGATATTGCGGAGCGGTTTAACAATATCTATGGGGATGTATTTACCATTCCCCAGCCATACATCGGGAAAGAGGAGGAGGGGGCCAAGATTATGAGCCTCCAGGATCCCGGAAAGAAGATGTCAAAGTCTGATGAGAATGTGAATGGCAGCATCTTTCTTATGGATGACCGGGATACGATTGTGAGAAAGTTCAAGCGCGCCGTGACGGATTCCGATGCAGAGGTGCGGTATGGAGAGGAGAAGCCTGGCGTCAGCAATTTGCTCACTATATACAGTTCTTGCGCTAATAAGTCCATAGAAGAGGCGGAGAAGGAATTTGACGGCGTGGGATATGGCGACTTTAAGATGGCGGTGGCGGAGGCCGTCATCTCCGTGCTGGGGCCTTTGCAGGAGGAATTTGCCCGCCTGCAGAAGGAGAAGGGCTTCCTTGATGGCATCATCAAGGACAATGATGAGAAGGCGGCGTATTTTGCCAATAAAACTCTGCGGAAGGTGAAGAAGAAGTTGGGATTGACGGAAAAGCCCAGATAGATAGGAAGAGGAGAAGAGGAGGCGTAAAATGTCCGGTTCTATTTTTGGAAAGTACTTTCAGGTGTCCACTTGGGGAGAATCCCATGGAAAGGGAATAGGCGCAGTGGTAGATGGCTGCCCGGCGGGGCTTCCCCTGTCGGAGGAGACGGTTCAGCGGTATCTGAACCGTCGGAAGCCGGGGCAGACCCGGTATTCCACGCCTAGGAAGGAGGAGGACAAGGTGGAAATCTTGTCTGGGATTTTCGAGGGGAAGACCACGGGCACGCCCATATCCATGATGGTGCATAACACTTCCCAGCGTTCTAGGGATTACTCTGAAATTGCCAATTATTATCGCCCTGGGCATGCGGACTATACCTTTGATCAGAAGTATGGCTTTCGGGATTACCGAGGGGGCGGCCGCTCCTCTGGCAGGGAGACCATCGGGAGGGTGGCGGCGGGAGCCATTGCCAGCGAAATCCTAAGGCAGATGGAGATCGAGGTGATTGCCTACGCTAGGGAAATCGGCGGCATTGCTTGCGATGATGGGAGCATGTCTAGGGAAGCATTGGAAAAGAGCCCGCTATTCATGCCCGATTTGGAGGCATCCGGGAGGGCGGAAATGCTGTTGGAGGAGAAGATGAAGGCACAGGATTCCGTGGGAGGCATCATTGAGTGCGTGGTGAAGGGGATGCCTGCAGGAATTGGAGAGCCGGTATTTGAGAAGCTGGATGCGGTGATTGCCAAGGCCGTCATGTCCATCGGCGCAGTGAAGGGCGTGGAGATTGGGGATGGATTTGCAGTGGCGGGAAGCTTTGGCTCGGAGAATAATGATGCCTTTCGGGTGGCCGAGGATGGCCGGGTGGAGAAAGAGACCAACCATGCAGGGGGCATTTTGGGAGGCATCAGCGATGGCAGCGATATCATCGTGCGGGCGGCGGTAAAGCCTACTCCCT
>CASGVX010000153.1 GCA_949346185.1 uncultured Lachnospiraceae bacterium | reverse complement strand
ATGAGCGGCATCGACCCGGAGGAATATACGGGTTTTGCCTTCGGCGTGGGCTTGGAGCGAATCGCCCTATTCAAATATGAGATTGACGACATGCGGCTTCTCTACGAGAACGACATGCGCTTTCTGGGGCAGTTCTAGCATGCCGTAAACTGGGAAGCAACGGAGCATTTGAGATAGATTTGGAGGTAAGATATGGATACATCATTATCATGGATTAAGGCGTATGTGCCGGATTTGGAGTGCACGGCACAGGAATACACGGATGCAATGACCCTTTCCGGAACGAAGGTGGAGGGATTTACAGAGTTTGATAAGAATTTAGAGAAAATCATTGTGGCAAAAATCAATAAGATAGAAAAGCATCCCGATGCGGATAAGCTGATTATCTGCCAGGTGCAGATTGACCAGGGAGGCAGCGAGGTGCAGATTGTGACAGGCGCCCCAAATGTGAAAGAGGGCGACAAGGTGCCCGTGGTATTAGAAGGGGGAAGAGTGGCCAGCTCCCACAAGGACGGGGAGAATGAAAATGGCTTCAAGATTAAGAAGGGCAAGCTGAGAGGGGTGGAATCCTTCGGCATGATGTGCTCCATTGATGAGCTGGGGTCCAGCACAGACATGTACCCGGATGCGGCAAAGGATGGGATTTACATCCTCAGCGATAACCCGGAGTATCGGGATGCCCCCATTGGCTCCGATGCAGTGGAGTTATTGGGTCTGCATGACGTGGTATTTGAGTACGAAGTGACTTCCAACAGGGTGGATTGCTTTGGAGTGCTGGGGATTGCCAGGGAAGCGGCGGCCACCTTTGGCAAGAAGTTTGTGCCGCCAGTGGTGACGGAGACGGGAAATGATGAGGATGTGCATGATTATATCAGCGTGGATGTAAGGGAGGAGAAACTGTGTCCCCGCTATACCGCCAGAGTGGTGAAAAATATCAAATTGGCTCCCTCTCCGGAATGGATGCAGAGAAGGCTGGCATCTGTGGGCATTCGGCCCATTAACAACATTGTGGATATCACCAACTATGTGATGGAAGAGTATGCCCAGCCCATGCACGCCTATGATCTGGACGCTATCCAGGACAGGAAAATCGTAGTGCGGAGAGCGGAAAATGGGGAGAAGTTTACCACATTAGATGGGCAGGAAAGAGAACTGGACGATACCATGCTGATGATTTGCGATGGAGAGAAGGCCATTGGTCTGGCGGGGATTATGGGTGGAGAAAATTCCATGATTACCGATGATGTGCAAACCATGCTGTTCGAGGCTGCTACCTTTGACGGGACAAATATCCGTCTTTCCGGCAAGAAGCTGGGGATGCGCACCGACGCCCAGGCAAAATTTGAGAAGGGCTTGGACCCTAACAATGCCATGGAGGCGATGAACCGTGCCTGCCAGCTCATTGAAGAACTGGGAGCCGGGGAAGTGGTGGGCGGCGCCGTGGATTATTATCCGGTGAAGCGGGAGCCAATCACCATTCCCTATCATGCAGACAGAATCAACGCCCTGCTGGGGACGGAGATTCCGGAAGCGGATATGGTAAATTATTTTGAGACGATTGATCTGGCGGTGGATCAGCAGAAGAAGGAAGTCATCGTGCCAACTTGGCGGCAGGATCTGGAGTGCATGGCTGATTTGGCAGAGGAAGTGGCCAGATTCTATGGATATGATCGGATTCCCATGACGCTGCCATCCAGCACTGCCACCATGGGGGGATTGTCAGAGAAGCTGATCTTGGAGAATCAGGTGCGGGATATCGTGGAGGCATATGGCTTTAGCGAGGGCATGACCTTCTCTTTCGAGAGCCCCAAGGTGTATGACAAATTGAATCTTCCCAAAGATGATATCTTGAGAAAGAGCATCGAGATTAGCAACCCTCTGGGGGAGGATTACAGCGTGATGCGCACCTCGGCTCTGGGAGGAATGCTCACGTCTCTGGCTACGAATTATAATCGCAGGAATAAGGACGTGCGATTATATGAATTGGCAAATGTATATCTGCCGAAGCAGCTGCCTCTGACGGAACTGCCCGACGAGAGGGTGCAGCTGACTCTGGGCATGTATGGACAGGGGGATTTCTATGACATGAAGGGTCTGATTGAGACTGTGCTGGAACGCTTGGCTATCAGGGATTGTATAGAATATGCTCCCGGTGCGGGAAAGAGCTTTCTCCATCCCGGACGCCAGGCGGAAGTGCTCTGCGGAGGCCGGGCAGTGGCCTATCTGGGAGAAGTGCATCCTGCCGTGCTGAAGAATTTCGCCATCGGCGAGAGGGCATACTTGGCAGTGGTTGATCTGGCGGAACTGATTGCCATGGAGAAGGAAGAGACGAAATATGTGGGAGTGCCCAAGTTCCCGGCGATGGTGCGGGACATCAGCCTTACCATGAAAAAGGAAATTCTGGCAGGGCAGGTGGAGGAAATCATCCAGAAGAAGGGGGGCGCGCTGCTGGAGCAGTATCAGCTTTTTGATATTTATGAAGGAGAGCAGATTGACGCAGGGTGCAAGTCTTTGGCGTATAAGATTACTTTCCGGGCCAACGACCGCACTTTGACGGACGAGGAAGTTTCCAAGGCCATGGATAAGATTATCGGGGCACTGGAAGAACTGGGGGCAGAATTGAGAAAATAGTGGAAGTGAGGGGGAACTGTCATGAAGAAATTTGCAATTCATTTATTTTTATCAGCATTCTTATTTGGAATGGGTGTGTTTGTTCTGAATTCGCCCGGGAATGCAGAGGCATCATCGCAGAAATGGAATTGTGGAGGCAGGAAAATGGATTCTGCCTCCACAAAGGGAGGAGCCGCAGGCACCATAATAATTTTGAATATTCCATCGGAACCTGTCGTTGCCGGAACTCGCATAAAATTATCAGCAACGGTGCATCCTGCCAAAAGCAAGAAAAAAATACTTTGGTCTTCCAGCAAAAAATCGGTGGCACGGGTCACGTCGAAGGGAGTGGTAAGGGCTTGCAAAAAAGGGACAACCGTTATCACGGCAAGAATAAAAAACACAAGAAAAAAAGCAGTTTTTAAACTCCGGGTGAAAGCCCCGATAAAACTAAAGAAGATAGTAATTCTGGGAAGGAATCAGGTTACTGTGGGAAATTCCGTACAGCTGACTGAAAAGCTGTATCCCAAAAACACAACAGATCGGGATATCATATGGAAAACCAGTAATAAGAAATTAGCGGAAGTGGATGATGATGGATTGGTAACGGCCAAAAAGACCGGCAACGTTACGATTACTGCCAAAGAAAGAAAACGTAAGAAAAGCAAAAAATTCAAAATAAAGATATTAAAAATACCAGTTACAGATGTTTGTTTTTCCAGCAGCAACAAAACCTCTATGGAGATAGGTACAAAAATCCCATTATCCGTTCAGGTCATGCCGCAGAATGCCACGAACCGTATTTTGAAATGGAAGTCCAGCGACAGCTCGGTGGCAACGGTGGACAAGAAGGGAGTGGTCACTGCCCTTCGCCCGATAGAAAATGTAACTATTACGGCTACTTCGGCCGATAATAAAAAAATATACTGCACATGGAACATAAAGATCACTATCGATGACGGCTATATTACGAGGGCGATGCTGGATCGGCTGGATCTGACATCTATTCACAAAGTTATGTTCGTTGCCCATCCAGATGACGAGACGCTCTGGGGCGGTGCGCATCTTTTGGAAGATGAATATCTGGTGGTGTGCATGACGAATGGATGGAATGCAAAGCGGAAATCTGCATTTTTTGACATTATGCGCAAAAGCAATGATAAAGGCATTATTCTTGACTATCCTGATATCAAAAGGAGGCTGGGCAATGGTAAATATGAAGCCGACCAGTTCAGTACATGCCTAGATGCTATGAAAAAAGATATTGGACGAGTTCTATCCTACAAGAAATGGGAGCAGGTCATAACGCACAATCCTTTTGGCGAATATGGGAAATATCACCACCAGCAGATTTCTAAGGCGGTGACAAATCAATTCCATAAACTCTGCAAGAGAGAGACTGAACTGTGGTATTTTGGACGATATTATGCGCAGGGAAAGGTACCCGGCGAGAAAATCGAGCCGGAACTCTTGCTTATCAAAAACACTATGGTAGCACGCTATTACCCTACTGCTGTGGGAGCCATTGTAGCATTTGGGCATATGATTCCATACGAGAACTGGATATCGGCAGACAAATGGTAATCGCAAGCATGGAGCCCATGCTATCCTTCTGTTCTGCTCAATTGATTGCGGGCAAAGGATAGATGGCAAAGGATCGGGCTCGAGCAAAGGATAAGATAGGAAAAATTTTAGAATGGTCTTTACGAAGTGCAGGGGATGGGGTATAATATCGTGTAAGACGAATGAGATGGGCAGTGTTGGCAATAGGTCGGCACTGTCTTTCATATGCATTGAATCATTGATGCTCAGGGCGTGATATGCGCAGCTGAGAGTGAGGAATAGAATGAAGAAAGAACATCGTAAATTGCCCCATGGATTTTCATGGGTTGGTTTTGTGATCTATTTGGTTGTGATGGTATATTTTCTGTTTTTCAGCGAGCAGATGGGGCGGATTCCCAGCGATACCTATCACTATAATTTGAAGCCTTTTGCAGAGATTCAGCGGTATCTGAATAATATATCGGTTCTCGGCATATACAATGTGATGCTGAACTTGGCGGGCAACGTGATTTGCTTTATGCCTCTGGGGTTTGTTCTGCCAATCATTACCAACAGGAATTGGGGAATCATCAAGGTGACGATTATATCCTTTCTGGCTTCTCTGTTTGTGGAGGTATTGCAGCTGGTGTCAAAATTGGGTTCCTGCGATGTGGATGATATGATACTGAATACCTTGGGGGGCTTTTTGGGCTATATCTTATTTGTTATTTGCCGGGGGATCTATCGCCTGTCATCCAAGAGGAAGGGAAAAGGTATGAGGAATTGATGGTATGGCGGATGCGGATAGCAGCAGTGGTGGGATATGCGTTGCCGAACGATGGTTCAGAGAAAAGCGATAGGCACTGTCATGGCAATTTATGGCAGAGAGGATAGATGAGAGGTAGGATATGGCGAAGAAGAAACAGAAGCAGTCATCATTGAAATTGACGGATAAGAAGCACCCTCCCCTTGCCATTGGGGCAACCCTTGTGGGATTGTGTTCCGGCGTGGGCTTTTTTGCCGTGTGCATGGTGTCAAGCCAGAGCCACGGAAAGGCGGGAGTGTATATCGGGGCGTGGGGGATTTTGTGCCTGCTGCTCAGCGGGCTGGGGTTCGTGATGGCGTGGGTCAGCCTGAGAAAGGATAATATCAGAACGCTGTTTCCCAGCATTGCCGCTGTTATTAACGGCCTTCTGATGGTGTTTTATATTTTGCTTTATTTCTGGGGAAGCTTTATTTGACGAGTAGGATGAGTGCGTCTGATGATTCTGCGAACCGCAGCAAGTAATCAACTTTGCATGGCAAGTGAAATCGGTATGGAGAAAGGAGCATGCATCATGGCAATTCATTTCACGGAGGAAGAGAAGGAGCAGTTGAAGAACGATCCGTCAGAAATATATCA
>CASGVX010000152.1 GCA_949346185.1 uncultured Lachnospiraceae bacterium | reverse complement strand
GACAGAAGCCGTTCAAAGCTCTCCCGAAAGCAAATTCATCCGCCTCTATGGGAACATCCCATCAACAGACATATAACTGTCAGATTTCGACAAGAGGAACCCCCGTCTTCTTTGCCGCGCTAAGCACTGCTTTTTCAACTACGCGGTACTTCTTTGCAGCAGATGCCGTTTTGGCTGGAAGGTTCACACTGGTCACCACAAGGGCCAATGACAAGCCAGCCGCTACGGACTTGAGAAACTTGTTCCTCATTGTCATACCTCCTTATATATTTTTATACACTAACAATCTACCATCATCCGCATTTTTTGTCAAATAATTATTCCCACGGAATGCCAGTCCCAGCCCATTTCATACAACCATATACCATCACGTTCTACTTGACTGCAAATAGTAACATCCTGGTCAATGCATGTGATACAATTTCTCATAAATCCCTCCCCGGGCCAGCAACTCCTCGTGGGAACCGGATTCCTCGATGCCATTTTCCGTCAGTACCAGAATCTTCTCCGCATTCTGTATAGTGGTCAGGCGGTGGGCAATCACAAACGTGGTGCGGTTCCTAGCCAGTTTCTCCAAGGAATCCTGCACCACCCTCTCGCTCTCATTGTCCAATGCGGAAGTGGCCTCGTCGAAGATCAGTATGGGAGGATTTTTCAGAAATACCCGGGCGATAGACAGACGCTGTTTCTGTCCGCCCGACAGCTTGATGCCCCGCTGTCCGATATCCGTCTCATACCCATCAGGAAAGGACAGGATAAACTCATGGGCATTGGCATCCTTCGCCGCCTGAATCACTTCCTCCCTGCTCGCCCCCGGCTTTCCATAGGAAATATTTTCAAAGATCGTTCCCGCAAAGAGGTACACGTCCTGCTGCACCATGCCAATCTGATTCCGCAGGCTTTTCAGCGTCACCTCCCGGATATCTCTGCCATCAATGGTAATCTTTCCTCCCGTAGCATCATAAAACCTGGGAATCAGGGAGCACAGGGTAGTCTTGCCCGCCCCGGAAGAGCCCACCAGAGCCATATAGGAGCCCGCCGGCACCTCCAGGCTCACATGGTTCAGCACATTTTCCGAGCCATCCTGATACTGGAAGGATACATTGTCAAAGATAATATCCCCCTTCACATGTTCCAATTCCACCGCCCCAGGCTGATCCTGAATATCCGGCATGATATTCATAATCTCCTGAAAACGCTCAAATCCTGTATATCCATTCTGAAACTGCTCTGTGAAATCCACCAGCGTCCTGATTGGTTCCGTGAAGACGCTAATATATAGAAGAAACGTAATCAAGTCACTCACGTCCACCTTTCGGTATGCGATAAGTATGCAGCCAATCAGAATGACATTCACCTGAATCAGAGTAGTGAACAGCCCCAGTCCCGCCTGAAAACTTCCCATATATCGGTAATTTTTCTTCTTTGCCGACAGGAAGCCGTCGTTTCCCGCCTGAAACTTCTGATTCTCAATCTCCTCATTGGCAAAGGATTTCACCACTCGGATGCCCGCCAGGCTATCCTCCACCTGCTCATTGATGGCGGCAATGCGTTCCCTGCTCCGACGGAACGCCCGGCGCATTTTCTTATTCAAAAAATAAGCAAAGAGGAACATCACCGGCAAAATCACAAATGCCGCCAGCGTCAGCCATCCATTGATTCCCACCAATATCACCAGCGCGCCAAATATTTTCAGCAGAGACAGAATAATATTTTCCGGCCCGTGGTGCAGCAATTCCGTAATGTCAAACAAATCCGAAGTGATACGGCTCATCAGCTGCCCCACCTTGGCATCATCATAAAAGGCAAAGGAAAGCTTCTGCATATGCCCGAATATTTCCCTGCGCATATCGTATTCCATCTTGGCCCCCATCACATGGCCATAATTTCCGATAAAGAACCGACTAAAGCAATCCAGCGCCAGCAATAAAAATAGAAACCCGCCAATCATTCCTATCGTCTGCAGGATTGCCCGGGGTTCCTGATAAATCAGCGTGGACGTCACATACCTCACCACCAGAGGAATCATCAGGGCAACTCCTGCGGAAATTACCGCAAAAAACATGTCCGCCCAAAATATCTTCTGATAGGGTTTGTAATATCGAATCATTTTCATAAGATTATCTTTCATGATGCCACTCCCTGAATACATTTATTTCTTAAATAACAGTTCCTTAGGTATTCTAACACAAAAAAAGCAAATTATCATATTCTATGATGTTATTTTTCCCTCTTTTCAAATATAGATGCCTTTCTAACCTTAAAGCCCTCTTCCCAGGCTTCCCGCTTCTCCCTCACATTCTCACTGAAATCCTCCGCCCTCGCCCGCATGTTGCTAATCAGTTCCCTAACGGAAACGGATTCCCGCTTTCCGAAGGAGAGGCGCATCTTTGGAAAAGCATCAAGAATGCGGCGATTGCCCAGCCAGGGATTCCTCTTCATGAAATGCAATCTCTCAGACAATTCCGATGCAGAATACTTAAGCAATTCTTTCAAGGATGTCTCAGATCGTTCCCAGAACAGCAAATCCAATTCTTTTTTCAGCACATACAATCTCTCCAGCTGCTTCCGAAGATTGATAATCGTAATGACCGTGTAGCATAGGTCAGCCGCCGTAACCACCAGTGCCGCTCCCAGCAATACTTCCCCTGCCCGCCGGGGGATGCTCCCTATGGCCGCCTCTGCCATGGGCAGCAGGAAATCAAACATCACCAGGGACAGCACGCCCCAGAACAGGGAGGGAATCAGAGCCACCCTTCCCTGAAAATTATAGGGCTCTTCCGAGTAATCCCACCATTTCGTATGGAAGCACCGCTCCAATATCCACCCCGTCACATACTCCAGCGCCGTGGCCACCACCATGCCCATAACATACAGCAGCGTGGGAATCCTGCAAAAAGGGCGCAGGAACAGATACACCGCCACCGCCCCAAATCCGTACAGGGGCAGGATGGGTCCGATAAGAAATCCCCGATTTACGGGCTTTCTATCCCGCAAAAATACAAATGTGCACTCATAAATCCAGCCCGCACAGGCAAAAAGATAAAACATCATCAAAAGGTCATACGCCGATTCGCCTAATATCATTCCAATCCTCATTTCCCCAAAGTGATTTCCGTCACTTTCAATATGTCATCATAAAACCCAGCTACTGAAACGGTGCGCGCTGTTCAGGCAAGCAATCCACCGTCAATCCCAGCCATCAGTCATCCCTAGTCTCCAGATCCCTAGAAATCATCTCCAGATAATGGATATAAATCTGATTGGAGAAACGGATTTCATAAGTCTGGTCCAATTCTTCCCTGCGAAAGCTCTTCCTCCCGCCCCTCTCTGCCCGCTGCCAGAACGCCTCCACATCCCGGTAGGGAACATAATAGTATTTCTCCACCTTGGAAAAATAAATGATAAAAAACGCAATGCCCTGCTGCCCCTCAAACTCCCGCATGAACCTCATCTGATGTTCGTGGATATTCTGCAGGGGAAAGGTCTCTGCACCGCACTCCTTCGCATCAAAGCATACCGGCACCCCCTGCACCGTCCCAATATAATCCACGGTACTTTTTTGCTCAAAATAAGCCAGCGTGATATGGTGGTTCGCCCGGTCAATCTCGATGGGGGTAATGGGCGTGGGAATCTTCTGCACCAATGCCAGCCTCTCTTGGCGATATTTCTCGTTGGTAATATTGATGGACTCCTCCAGCACAGAGCCTCGGAGCCCTCTGGAATTCCATGAAGGCACGCTCCCTCACTCCTTTCTCTCCAGGCGGGGAAACTCCATCCCCATCTCCAGAAGGATGTCTCGAAACAATTCCGGCAAAGGCGCCTCCAGGCACATGCCCCGGTACTGCTCCGGCAGATAGGGGGCATCACCCAGCCGGAGCTGCCATGCATGGAGCAGCTGATAGCGCAGCCCAAAGGCTTTCCTGAAAGCATGGCAGGAATCCTTTCCTCCGTACTTCCCATCCCCCGCAACGGGATGCCCCAAGCTCTGGAGATGGGCGCGAATCTGATGGGACTTCCCCGTAATCAAATGCACCTTCAAAAGAGTATGCCACTCTCCCCGCCAAAGGGCATGCTCCAGAGGCGTATAGGCTGTCTCAATCGCCACTGCGCCCGCCGCCCTATCCTGTACGACCTCCACCCGGTTATGCCTGCCATCCTTCACCAAATAGCCCCTGGCATGCATCCGTCCGGGCACCTTCCCCCGAACTAGGCAGAGGTAAGATTTCTTCAATTCCCGCTCCTTAAAAAGCCGGTTCATATACTGAAGGCTGCGCACCGTCTTTCCCGCCACCACCAGCCCCGTGGTATTTCTGTCCAGACGGTTGCAAATCCCCGGGCGAAACCCGCCGGACAGCATATCCCCATCCTCCCGAGACAAATACCCTCCAATATGCTCCACCAAGGAAACATCTTCCCTGCCAGCCCTCTGGGACAGCATGCCCGCAGGCTTATTCACAACCAGAAGTTCTTCATCCTCATAGACAATATCCAGCGAAGGCATCTGCTTCCCAATCGCAGGATTAACCTCCCGATTCTCTTCTGGCCTGCTTCCATCTCCCAAATTCTGAGATGGCGCCAGCCCTCCCCGGAACTTTCCAATGGTATCCTCCGAGAGAAAGAGCTTGATATCGTCCCCTTCCTCCAATTTCTCCCCGCCCGCCGCCTTTTTTCCATTCAGGGTAATATTCTTCTTCCGCAGCATTTTGTATAAGAAACTTTTGGGCGCCTCCGGCAAATATTTGGCCAAATACTTATCCAAACGCTGTCCCGCCTCTCTGGCGGATATGGCAATCTCCCTCATTCCAATTTTCCTCACAATCCATATCTATACAATCAGGGAAACAAGATAGGAGCGCACCCTGGCCTCTTCCTCCTCGTCCACGTCCTTCTCCGCCATGGCAGATACATCTGCCAGAAAAGCCTTCTCGCTCTCCACAATCTTCACGGCATAGCCGCTCCCCCAGTTGCGAACGCCATCTGTAAGATATTTCTTCACATAGGACAATTCTTGCTTTCCCTCCCCCAGAAGAGCAAGAACCTGTCCATTTCCCACCACTGCAAAATCTAAATGCATTACCTTCTCCGGGGAAGTAATCACCATATCCGCATAGAGCACCGCCCCCGAAGCCAGCCTTTCCCTCACCTTCTCATAACGCTCCCCGGACGCGGAATGATAGGGCAGCATCACAATCAGCGCCACCATATACCTTGCCCCGGGAAGTGCGAACAATACCGCAAATATAGTAAATATATTTCTATTGGACATTTTATTCAGGAATAATCCCAATAGAAATATTGCCACCCCGATGGCGGCCATGGAAAGCACTCCCAAAAGCGCGCGCTTCTTCCTTCCATCAATATATCCAAGTTCTCCCTTTCCTGCCTTCATCTCTCTTCCTCTCCTCATTCTCTATTGATAGCGCCAGCCGGGCTGATATTTATTCTTCAGCATCCCCCGGCCATTGCCCTGCGCCCATCCCAATCCGAAGCCATCCACGCTGACCAGCACATTGCCTTTCGAGGATTCCTCTCTCTGCAGCGTCTCCCCCTTCAGATAGCGAATAACCTGCCCGTCTTCCCCGCCA
>CASGVX010000151.1 GCA_949346185.1 uncultured Lachnospiraceae bacterium | reverse complement strand
TGTGGTGGTATGCCAACAAGAATTACGAAGTAATTCTTGCAGGGGAATGCGCTGGGGTTCCCTTTTTTTATTCAGATAATAGCAGTCGTTCCAGCTGGTTCATCTTCTCTTGCGGCATATTTCGCTGCGGGAAGTCTTGGAATTGATTTTTTTTCGGGGAAGGGGTGCGCCGATTGTGGCTGGTGGGAGCAGCCTTGGTATCTGATGTCTTCTTTACCGCATGCTGTTCGTCGCATTTTGCCACATCCTGCAGTGACCGCACGTTTTCATTGTGCCAGTGCTTTAGGATGCCGTCAATATATTTGAAATCTGGCCGCTGTATGGCTAGAAGGGTGCGGTCGCACGCTTCCAGAATGACGGACAAATCCAGTTTCCAATCATCGTGCCAGCGTTTCACATACTGGCATTCGACGCTTGCCAGCGTCCTGTTTAGCCCCAAGGCTTTGGAGATGGCGGTGTGGGTACTGCTGTAAGCGGCGGTTAGCTTCTGAGCCTCTTCCGGGGTGGTCACATGGTTCTCTGCCCAGGATAAGGCTACGGCTTGGATATACTTCACGTTGCTCTTTCCCAAGGAGATGCAGTAATCATACAGATGCAGAATCAGATCCTTGGAGAAGTGCAGCGTATCAAAAAGATAGACCAGCAAGTGTACTTCCGCTGGCTTGACGGGACGATTTAAAAATGTTTCCACGATTTGGCATATCCAGGCAAAATCGCTATTGTCTGCCATCATGCTGCTCTGCTCCGGCGTGACGTCAATATCGGGGAGGGAGGGGCTGGCACTCTGTGTCTGGGAAAATGCAGCAGAGTGAGGCGATGCATTTGCGTCCGCTTGGGAATGGGCTGCCACCTGAGTTTGCGCATTTCCGGTCTGTATCCTGGAAGGCGCCGTGGAAGTCTGCATCTCGGAAGCGGATTTTCCATCGTCCGGGTCTAAAAATTCGATCCCAACGATATATTTTTGGCTCTCATGCCATGTAATGCGAAGGAGATTTTTTTTCTCCCAGTGCTGCAATGCACGGATGATGTCGTTTTCTGTATTTTCCATCAGGTCTGCCAGAGATGAGATGGAAAAGCCCAATTGGTTTGACTGGATGCACATGGAGAGATATAGATATACCTTCACATAGCTGCCATTGGCATCCAGCATATATTTTTGTATAAAAGAATTGCGGATTGATGTTGCAGTTGGAATCTTGTTTGAGCACATCAATATCTGATCCATGGTTTGTCCCTCCTTTGATGACGTGATGTATACGGATATTAAGGATTCACGGCCACGCTGCTGTTGCCTTGCGGAGGTTGTCCCTTCATATGACTGTGAATGGTGAACAGTATTGTAACACAGTTTTCTTTTGTTGGAAATACCTGGCAGATTGGGGATAAATGTGTGGGTTCATTTGTGGATAATGTGGATAATCTTTTGAATGCTTGATATCATGGAGATTGCGCATGATGTCATGACAAAAAATATCCACAATATCTGGAGGAAGATATTTCCGCAAATATTGTGGATAATGTGGATAATTATTTTGAAATGAGGTCTTCTCCAATGGTTACAACGCTTCCCGCCCCCATAGTTATTAACAAATCCCCGTCGATACAATTTTTTAATAAAAATTTTTCGATTTCTTCAAATGTGGATAAGTAGATAGCCTCTTTGCCTAATTTTTTGATTTCTTCCTGCAGCGTGCGGGAAGAAATGTCTCCGGGGTCTTGCTCTCTGGCAGCATAGATATCCGTCAAAATGACATGCTCTGCTTGAGACAGAACTTGGGCAAATTCTTTCAGAAGAGCCTTTGTCCGGCTGTATGTATGGGGCTGGAATACACACCAAAGGTGATTGTGGGGATATCTTTCTGCCGCCTGCAATGTTGCTTGAATTTCCGTGGGGTGGTGTGCGTAGTCGTCAATGACAGTCACGCCTTGGAAAGTCCCCTTCTTCTGAAATCGCCGCTCCGTTCCCACAAAGGAACCCAATCCTTCCATAATCTTTTCCATGGATATTCCATAATATTGGGAGAGGGCGATGACTGAAAGGGCGTTGGATATATTGTGCTCTCCCGGAACGCTGAGATGGATGGTGTCTCCTGTGGGCTTGCCCCGGTGCACCAATTCAAAAATCCCTTGTCCGCTCTCGTCGAATCGGATATTGTCAGCACTGTAATCGGCACCGTTCTCCAGCCCGAAGGTGATAACCTGGCAGGATAGGCCTGCTGTAAAGTATGCCAGATTCGGAATATCAGCACTGATTACCAAAACCCCGTCCTTGGGGAGAAGTCGGGTATATTCCCGAAAGGATTGGCGGATATCGTCCAGATCTTTGAAAAAATCCAGATGGTCTGCTTCAATGTTTAGAATGATTTCGGCTGTGGGGAAAAAATTCAGGAAGCTGTTGGTATATTCGCAGGCTTCTGTGATAAAGTTGTCAGATTTGCCGATGCGAATATTTCCGCCGATGGCATCCAAAATGCCTCCCACAGAAATGGTGGGATCTTTTTCGGCAGTGAGGAAGACGTGGGTAATCATGGAGGTGGTGGTGGTTTTGCCATGAGTGCCGGAAATTCCTATGGCATTCTTATAATTTTTCATCACCTGCCCCACCATAACGGCGCGCTCCATCATGGGAATCCCCAGACTTTTGGCAGCTATGTATTCCGGGTTATCCGGATGGATTGCTGCAGTATATACAATGAAGTCGATATCTTTTGTAATATTTTCAGTCCTTTGTCCATATACTATATCAATTCCCAGTGAGACAAGCTTTTCTGTGATTTTGCTCTCTTGGGAATCGGAGCCTTTTACAGTAAAGCCGTTTTCCAGAAGCAGTCTGGCAAAGCCGCTCATGCTTATGCCGCCGATGCCAATAAAGTAAGCGGTGCAAGGTTTTTGCAAATTAATCTGATACATGGCTGTTTCCTCCTATTATTAGGTTTCTCTCTGTTATGTTACCTTATGCAAGCGGAAAATACAATCCAAAAATGGTTTTTTCTGAAAACTAGCAGGGATTTTTCATGGGATATGATATGCTTTCTTTTTGTGATTGCGAAAATAGAAAGTATATGGACGAAAATGGAGTTTTTTGTGCGAATCGTCCAAAAAAATAAAGAAAAAATCAAAATATTTATGAAAAATATTCACATCTTTGGTAATTTATGTTATAATCAGACTATTCCAACAGTTAGGGGTGATTACGTGATTAAGAAAGAAATGATTGCGATGTTATTGGCCGGCGGACAAGGTTCCCGGCTGGGAGTTCTTACTGCAAATGTTGCAAAGCCAGCAGTGGCCTTTGGTGGGAAATATCGTATTATAGATTTCCCCCTCAGCAATTGCATCAACTCCGGCGTCGACACTGTAGGCGTGCTGACACAGTATCAGCCGCTGCAACTGAATACCCATATCGGTATCGGTATTCCTTGGGACTTAGATAGGAACGTGGGAGGTGTTTCCATTCTTCCACCCTATGAGAAAAGTACAAGCAGTGAATGGTATACGGGTACTGCCAATGCGATTTATCAGAATCTGCGTTACATGGAGTACTATAATCCAGACTATGTTCTTATTTTAGGTGGGGATCACATTTACAAAATGGATTACGAGGTGATGCTGGACTTCCATAAGGCAAATAAAGCAGATGTTACTCTGGCGACGATTCCGGTGCCAATGGAAGAAGCAAGCCGTTTCGGCGTGGTAATTACCGATGATAAGAAACAGATTCAGGAGTTCGAGGAGAAGCCCGAGCATCCCAGAAGCAACTTGGCAAGCATGGGCATTTACATTTTCTCGTGGCCTGTGCTCAGGGAGGCATTGCTGAAACTGAAGGATCAGCCATCCTGTGATTTTGGAAAGCATATCATTCCTTATTGCCATGAAAAGGGGGATAGGATTTTTGCCTACGAATACAATGGATATTGGAAAGATGTAGGAACCTTGGGCTCTTATTGGGAGTCCAATATGGAGTTGATTGATTTGATTCCGGTATTTAACCTCTATGAGGAATACTGGAAAATATATACCAAGTCCGAGAGAATACCTCCTCAGTACATTGCCCCGGAAGCTATTGTGGATAAGGCGATTATTGGCGAGGCGGCGGAGATATACGGCGAAGTGCACAACTCGGTGATTGGGCCGGGGGTTGTGATAGAGCCGGGAGCTGTCATCCGAGATTCTATTATTATGAGCGCCACCACTATTGGTGCCGGCACGGTAGTGGATAAATCAATTATCTCAGAAAATGTCTCAGTGGGAGCTGGCTGCAAGCTGGGTGTTGGCGAGGAAGTGCCAAATAAGGTGAAGCCAGATGTTTATGCCTTTGGACTGGTGACGATTGGAGAGGAGAGCGTGATTCCTGACAATGTTGAGATAGGAAAGAACACGGCAATCTCTGGCGAGACGGAGGCATCAGATTATCCGGGCGGAAAACTTGCAGGCGGGGAAACTCTAATTAAGGTAGGTGACAGATAATGAGAGCGATTGGTATTGTGTTAGCTGGCGGAAACAACAGCAGAATGAGGGAACTTTCTAATAAGAGAGCAACTGCAGCTATGCCCATTGCAGGAGGCTTTCGCAGCATTGACTTCGTATTGAGCAATATGAGTAACTCGCATATCCAGAAAGTGGCTGTGTTTACTCAGTACAATGCAAAGTCTTTGAATGAGCATTTGAATTCTTCCAAGTGGTGGGATTTTGGTCGTAAGCAGGGGGGGCTTTATATTTTTACGCCGACTACCACGCCGGAGAATAGTTACTGGTACCGCGGAACGGCGGATGCTATGGCGCAGAACCTTGGATTTCTGAAAAGCAGCCATGAGCCATACGTGGTCATCGCATCAGGGGACGGTGTATATAAGCTGGACTACAATAAAGTTTTGGAACAGCATATTGCAAAAAAGGCAGATTTTACTGTGGTGACTGCAAACGTGGAGGAGAAGGATGATCCAAGCCGTTTCGGCGTGATTCGCACAGATAGCGATGGGCGCATTATCGAGTTTGAGGAGAAGCCGATTAATGCCAATAGCTATCAGGTGTCTGCGGGAATTTATATTGTAAGGAGAAGGCTTCTGATTGAGCTGATTGAAAAGTCTCAGGAGGAGGAGCGTCACGATTTTGTAAAGGATATTTTGATTCGCTATAAGAATGTGAAGAAGATTTATGCCTATCCCATGGAGGAGTATTGGAGCAACATTTCTTCTGTGGATTCTTATTTCAGGACGAATATGGAATTTTTGCAGAAAGACATCCGGGATTATTTCTTCAAGCAGTATCCGGATGTGTACTCTAAGGTGGAGGATTTGCCTCCGGCGAAGTACAATGCCGGTTCCAGTGTAAAGAACAGCCTGGTTTCCAGCGGCTGCATCGTCAATGGCGATGTGCAGGATTCCATTTTGTTTAAGAAGGTTTTTGTGGGCAATAATTGCGTCATAAAAAATTCTATTATTTTGAATGATGTGTACATTGGTGATAATACTTATATTGAGAATTGCATCGTGGAAAGCAGAGATACGATTCGTGCCAATACCAAGTATATCGGTGAGAACAACGAAATTAAAATCGTGGTGGAAAAGAATGAAAGGTATTATTCCTGTACAAACCTCATACCC
>CASGVX010000150.1 GCA_949346185.1 uncultured Lachnospiraceae bacterium | reverse complement strand
TTTTTTACCGTATAGGAAATTTCTCGAAACTTACGATAACGAAGAACGCTGGTCTTGCGTTCTTCCTAGGTGCGATTGTAGCCTTTCCTGGCGAGGTATTATCGAGCCTGGAAAGACTTCGCACCTTTTTTTATTCCGGCATCTTGAACAATTTCGCCATCGTCTTCTTGTCACTGTCACTGTAATATCCATACTGCAAAACCTCGTAATTCTCCAGCAGTTCCTTTACCGTATCCGTCTCGTCCGTATCATAATTATGCCATTTTCCATCATAGTCCATATATCCATTCACATTCATAGCAGGGATTTCCTCGGAAACCTTCTCAATGTACTGGTTGTACAGAGGAAGCTCGATGCCCGCCTGCTTTAGCAGGAGATTTTCCAGATAATTGTTGCTAATCACCGCATCATCCCCCTGAGCGATATCATAATTTGCCCAGATGATGAAAGGCGCCACGTAGCGTTTCTGAATATCCTCTAATTCCCACTCGCTCTGAGGCTTCTTCATGATTTCCTCATAAAACTCCGTCTCGATGGAGGGCTGGTGGTCGCCAAACATGCAGATAATCGTAGGCTCCTTCTCCTTCTTAAAATAATTCACCAGATACTTGAAGGCATCATCGGAAACTCTGGTGGCAGAGAGGAACTCCTTGGCCTCCTGATAGTAAGAGCCCTTTAGATAGATAGGGTTCTTCCAGTTGGTATTTGTCAGGTAGCCTCCATGATTCTGTATGGTCATGTCGAAGGCAAAGAGGGGCGTTCCCTCCTCCTTCTTCTCATACAGCTCAATCACCTTCTTGTAACTCTCCTTATCGCTGATATAGCGAATATACTCGGGGTTTTTAAAATCTTCAATGGTGAGAAAGCGGTCAAACCGCATGCTCTTATATGTCTGCACCCGATTCCAGTTGGCCCCGCTGCTGGGGTGGATTGCCTGGGTGCTGTAACCCAGAGATTTCAAGTAATATGCCATGGAAAAAGTGGAATCGTGCATGAACTGCTGATACACGTTTCCGCCGCTGGGGAAGAACTTCATAGAATTTCCCGTCATGGCCTCAAACTCAGAATTGCTGGTGCCGGCACCATAAATGGATACATAATCCTTGCCGTAGATGGTATTTTTCTTCAGGCTGTGCATAAAGGGCAGCGGATCCTCATTAAAGGCAGGCTTGGCAATCAAATCGTAATCCGACAGGCTCTCGTTCATGATTAGGATAATATTGGGCTTCTTCCCATTCAGGGAATCGTTGGCGGGGTAGTCCTTATTGGTGGTAAAGGACTGCTTCCCGGAAGCCCTCTTCTCCTCTCCCTGAGCCTTTCTCTCCTTCTCAAAATCCGCAAGGATATCCCTCACCGCCTCCTGAGAGTATCCGGAGGGCTTGGAAACGGACAGATAATGCAGGTTCAGGAAAAAATTCAGATAGAACCCATTGGTTCGGCAGGAGGACACCTTGTTCCACACACTATCCTGAATATTGCAAGCCGCAAGGAGGTTGGTATGATACAATATCCCGATTACGGTGCAGGACAGCACCACCGGGGTAAGCCTCTTCATCAGAACCTTCCAAAGATTCTTCTCCCGTCCTTTCTTCTTGATTCGCACCAGAAAGAAGCACCAGAGGATAAAGGTGGGAAGCATGACGAACTGCATGGGCGTCAGGGAAATCACATAGGTGCCAGCCACCTCTGCCGCCGTGCCCAGAGCCAGAAGATCTCCCGGCAGGAAGGGCGTACCCCGGACGTTCATCAGCACTAGGTTGGCAAGTCCCGCCGGGAATAAAATGCAGTCCAGCACCAGCATGGCAATGCTCATATTGCCAATCACCGCATAGAGCACATACTGCAGTGCCAGAAGCAGTATCCATGTGAAAATCCACACCCAGGCACTCTTGGTGAGCAGTGCTTCATTCATCAGCTCAATGGCAAATATGACAAGCAATGGATTCAGCAACGTGATGGCAATGCGCATGCCCGGAATAAACCTGGGATCCACCAGACACCATTTCACCAACTCCTTCAGGCTTCGGTTTTTCTTATTCTTATCCCACTGCCCCTTATTCTTCTTCCTCTTTAATTTTGCCAGCTTCTTGTCTTTATTCTTGTCATAGGTTCTGGACTTGGAATAGCGCACCTTTGCGGAAGCATTTCTGCTGTGGGTGCGCTTTTCCTTGGCAACCTCCGCAATCTGCAGATCCTGCTCCTTTTTCCGCTGGGCCTTCTTCTTTTTCTTTCGGAGTATCACGGCGTACTCCGTCACCCGCTCAAAGCAAAGCACGAACAGCCCGGCAAATTCCAGAATCATCAAAATCAGCGGGGCAATCTGGCGATAATAATAGGTATAGGAAATATTCAGACATTTTTTTCTGGTCTGCATCTTCAAAGTAGACAGATAGGTATTGGGGTCTGTGCGGTTGGTGGTATTCAGCGTGGGAATGGTATCGTACACATGTTCTTTAGAACTGCAGGTAATCTTAATGCAGCATGTCACTCCCCGGGGGATGGTCACCGTGTAATCCATAGGAATGCGGTAGCTGTTGTTTGGCACGATATCGTCCACAGGCACCTTGGTCTCATAGACGATATTGTTATCCCCATCCGTCATCTGGATGTTCAGTTCGTCTCCCACATCCTTCCGCTCAAAAGAGCCAAAACTTAACTTGAACTCCTTCAAAACCACCTTCCGGTCAAATTCAAATTTCTGCCGTACGATCTCCGTCTTATCCAAAATGCCAATGACGGCACTTGACGAATTGCCCGCATCCACCGTAACCTGCTGCTTTGCCAGAAGCGATCCGGTGAGAAATGCCTGCAGCCCCACAATCAAAATAGCCAGCACGGCAAATGCAGCGATTCTCTTCTTCGTAAATCGAAAGTATTTATGCAACATGATTTCCTTACCCCTTGTGTTCCCTAATGTACTGTATTACTCATCATTCCTGCTGTCTATATTCGTCAGTTTCTTCTTTGCAAAAGCCCAGTTCTGCGCCTGCTTCGATGTCCCTTTCTTCTTTGCGATGGCATCCCTCTCCTTCTCTGCCTCTCCCATCTCCCGGTAAATGCCGCCGGCAAGGAACAGGGACGCCAGGACGATGAGCACCGTCAGAGCCAGAGAAACCGGCTGGGAAATCATCCCTGCACGGCAGAAGCCCCTAGGAAGATAGGACAGCAGATGCAGTCCCATGGCATAGGCGAAGAGCCTCTTTCTGAGAACGGCATTCCGCACCGCCTGATATATAATAATGGAAAGTCCAATCTGCAGGGCAAAGAAAGCAACTTGGGCAAGTCCGTCCAATATCAGGGACAGGGAGGTGAATTGGGATAGTTCCTCCGTCATGGCCTCCACCATCTCCCCAGACATTTCCTTTCTCGTGGCATCCTGGTTCAGCATGATGCCCGCCATATAATATTGCAGATTTGATATGCCCAGAACAATCATGCACGCCATGCCCCCATGGCCGATTCCATAGGTGATGGCCGTCTGGCGGTTGTCAAACTTCTCCCCCGCAATCATATAGCGGAAGGCTAAGAACCTTCCCGTCTCCTCAAAAATTGCTGCCATCAATCCCTGATAGATAGCGTACACAATCTGGTGAGAATTCACGAATCGGGAAATCGGGTTATCATACCCCACGAAGAGAGCATCTGGAATGGCCTGCAGCAATTTTGCGAAGAAGACGAACACCAAAGCCCCCCACAGGGCAGGCATCAGATTTCTTACCGTGCGCAGACGCCATGTGAGCAAAATCACCACCGGAAAAACAAAACTAAGGACAGATATTTCCATTAAATAATTTAATACAGATTCTGCAATCATAGAACTCTCACTTTCTTTCGTGTACTGATATTAGTATCTTCTCAATTCTACACAAAAATTCCAACCGGAAAAATCCATCTTTTACCGATGAACCCCCTAATTTATCACCATTCAAGATTTCATAAAAAACACGATGTTCACTGACTATGAATAGCAATACTAAATGATATCATACCATATTTTGCCATCTCTTACAAGAAATTTTGCCTTGCCGCATGGGCAATGCCCCTCGGGCAGGCATAAACCATCCAAAATATGCCAGAATTTGGCTGACTGTGAATATTACTTCATCATCTTTTATCGGACTGCAAATAGCAGCCGGGAATCTCTTCCAGAGTAGAGAATACCCCCAGTTCCGTAATATATCCGTCAATCAGAAGGTAGCTCGTCACGTCAAAGGCGGGATTGTACACCTTCACTCCGGGAGGGCACATGGGCTGTCGGTACCACATCTGCGTTACCTCTTCCGGCGGACGCTCCTCGATTTCAATCTCCTTTCCCGTAGCGGTATTCCAGTCAATGGTGGACAGGGGGGCGCACACGTAGAAGGGAATCTGGTGATGCCAAGCCGTTATCGCCAGCATGGAAGTGCCGATTTTATTGGCGACATCCCCATTGGCAGCCACTCGGTCGCATCCCACCAGCACTGCCTGGACTTTTTCCTGAGCCATCAGGGAGGCCGCCATATTGTCGCACAGCAGGGTGGCATCTACCCCGGCAGCTTGCAGTTCATAGGCGGTGAGTCTGGCTCCCTGCATCAAAGGCCTAGTCTCGTCTACATACACATGGAATCCATATCCCCGCTCCTGCCCAAGATAAATGGGAGCCGTGGCGGTGCCATACCGGCAGGTGGCAAGCTGCCCTGCATTGCAGTGGGTCAGAATGCCGTCTCCCGGCTTCAGCAAATCCAAGCCATGTTCCCCGATTCTCTTGCAGATATCAATATCCTCCTCCTTCATCCTCTTCGCCTCCTGAAGAAGCCCTTCCCGCAGTCTCTGAACCTTTTCCATTTCCGGCATGCCCTCTGCCTGATCCAGTTTCCGGGACAGAAGATTTTCACACGCCCCATAGACCCGGTTCAATGCCCAGCCTAAATTCACGGCCGTGGGCCGGGCAGAGCACAGATACTCCCGATGCCGGGATAATTGCATCATAAAATCCGCTGGCGAATCTGCCGCAATCTGCCAGCCAATCGCAGCCAGCCCGAAGGCGGCAGCCACGCCGATTGCCGGTGCCCCCCGCACTTTCAGATGATAAATGGCATCCCAAATCTCTTGGGGACTGCGCAGGGAGAGAAATGCCAGCTCCCCCGGCAATTTGGTCTGGTCTACAATAACCAATGCATGATGTTCCCGATCAAAATCCACCGTCTCATACCCTAATACTGACTTCATATTTCCCCCATTCTATTGCCATAGAAACAAATGATTCCTCAGTGCTCCATATCGCAAATCAAAGCACTTCCTGCACCATTCCTTCCTGCCGTCATAGTTTCCATTTACAACCATTCCACACTATCTGGAATAGAGATGGTATTTCTCCCTCTGATAGTTAGAAAATTCCATATCCCCCACATATTCCTCTGCCATCTTTAAAACTTCCTCGGAGGAATACAAGGGAATCTTATACAGATTCTGCGCTCCGTCATATACCACCACATCCCCATCCCCAGTGGTTGTAACATAATTGGGAATCTCTCCGATAATCTCCTCCGGATGCTGCTTGTCATACAGATACGCCACATTGGAACCCCCGGCCTCTTGTGAGAGAAACGCGGATGTCCGATGCGTCTA
>CASGVX010000149.1 GCA_949346185.1 uncultured Lachnospiraceae bacterium | reverse complement strand
CCCGGATATTCAGCTTTATATTGGCCATCTGGATCGGTGCCCAATCGTCTGATTCACCAGAGATTCCACGCAGCGGTGGATAAATTCGGACACATTGTAGCAGGGGACAATGACGCTAATCTTCTTCTCATTCATTCTATCTCTCCATTCATTTTCCCACCACTTCTATCTTATTTTGGTATCACTTCCGAAGATGCAAGGGAAGAATGTCGATTTTGCATTCTTCCCTTGCATTTTCGCTGTCATAGGACTTCTTGGCGAATGCCCTTCGGCATGGCCCTTTAGAAGTCTTTCTCACATTTACCACTCCATATCCTTCAATATATCGGAAAAATCAAAAGTGGCAAAATAATCCCTCGCCGTCTCTGCCCGGCGGATGAGTTCCACGCCCCCATCTTCCTTCAGAAGGAGTTCTGCCGACTTAAGCCTTCCATTGTAATTATATCCCATGGCGAACCCATGGGCTCCGGCATCGTGAATGAAGAGGTAATCCCCCTTCTCGATTTCGGGGAGCATGCGGTCGATGGCAAATTTATCGTTATTTTCGCAGAGGGAACCCACCACGTCATATTTGTGGTCGCAGGGGGCATCCTCCTTCCCCAGCACGGTAATATGATGATATGCCCCGTACATTGCCGGACGCATCAGATTGACAGCGCAGGCATCCACGCCAATGTATTCTTTATGAATGTGCTTCTCATGGATGGCCTTCGTCACCAAGCCGCCATAGGGAGCCAGCATGAACCTACCCAATTCCGTAAAGATAGACACCTCTCCCAGTCCCGCCGGCACCATGATATCCTCAAACTTCTTCCGCACGCCCTCGCCGATTACAGCTATGTCATTGGGCTCTTGGTCAGGCTGATAGGCAACGCCCACCCCGCCGGAAAGGTTGATAAAGGCAATATCCACGCCGGCCGCCTCCTTGATTCTCACCGCCAGTTCAAAGAGGATTCCCGCCAGCGTTGGGTAATAATCATTGGTCACCGTATTGGATGCCAGAAAGGAATGAATGCCGAAACGCTTTGCCCCCAGCTCCTTCAGCCGGCGGAACGCCTGGATCATCTGATCCTCCGGCATGCCGTATTTCGCATCCCCGGGGTTGTCCATGATATCCGTCCCCATCTGGAATACCCCGCCGGGATTGAACCGACAGAATACGGTCTCGGGAATCCCTGCCTCCTCCTTCAGAAAATCAATATGAGTGATATCATCCAGATTAATATACGCCCCCAGTTCCTTGGCCCTGCGAAACTCCTCCGCCGGAGTATCGTTGGAGGAAAACATGATATCCGTCCCGGCAAAGCCGCACGCCTGGGACAGCATCAATTCCGTCATGGAAGAGCAGTCCACGCCGCAGCCCTCCTCCTGCAATACCTTCAATATATAGGGATTTGGGGTGGCCTTCACGGCAAAGTACTCCCGAAACCCTTTATTCCATGAGAATGCCTCTCTCAGCCTTCTGGCATTCTCCCGAATCCCTTTCTCGTCATATATGTGAAAGGGGGTGGGATAAGCCTCCGCTATCTCCGCTATCTGTTCTCTGGTCACAAATGGTGTCTTTTTCATGGGTCTCTTCCTTTCCTCTATCAATTACAAGTATTTAAAAATGAAAAATCATGTTACAATCTATCATTATAACATGATTCTTCTGCAATGCAATCCGCATTTTCAATATAGAGCTCTAATCCCTCTGCGCCACCACATGGAAATAAGAGCACCGGATGTTCCCATTATTCTCCGTATATTCATAGGAATCCAAAGATTTCACCTTCAGCCCGGCATGACGATACATTTCTTCAATCTCCTCCGCTTCCCCCGAAGAAGTAGCAGCACCCTTCCCTCTTCGTGCCATTCTGCAGCTTGTATAGCCCCTCCTCCAGATACTCACCTTTCCGAAAAAGGGAATCGGACTTGCTTCTCCAGTCTGCCCACATAAGCCCTTGATCCTTCAAGCACTTCCTCATATTAGACAAGATCTTTTCTATGTCGCTGGCACGGTTGTAAAAAAGGCTCCCGCTTGCCACGATGGCATCCACGGACCCCTCCTCTACGGGCACTTCGAACCCCTCATTCTGTATTAATCGAATATTAGTAATTCCCCTCTCAGACATTTTCCGTCTCACCACCTCCAGCGCCTCTGCATTGTAATCCATGGCAATGCAGGAAAAGCCCTCCATGGCCAGCGCAATGGAATTTCTCCCCCCGCCGCAGCCATAGTCCAGCACGGTGCATGAGCGGTCAGGCTTAAAATTCCTCTTCGCAAAGCGAATCACATTCCCATCAGGCCAAATCAGATTTCCCCTGAGTATCTCCTCCGCCCAGAACTTCTTCGTAAATTCAAATTCCCTATCCTCCATCTGTTCTTCCTCTCTTTCTATTCTGCTTCTTCAGCCATCAGTTTCATCAATTCCTTCCCTATCCTCTCAGCGCCCTTTCCATCTACCAGACCGGACATTTTCTTGGCAACGCGCTCCCTCTTTGATCGGTCAAGCACCATCTCCTCCAGCATCCGAAACAGCCTGTCCCAAAATCCCGGCTCCCTGCTGTCCCCGGCATAAGGCATGATGCCGTTCCCGCTCATGTATTCTGCCTCTCCCACCTGATTATCCGCAATAGAAAATATCACGGCGGGCATGCCGATGGCACAAAGTTCATAGACAGTGGTTCCTCCGGCAGAGAGAACCAGATCATGCTCCTTGATGACCGAGAGCACGTCCGATACATGGGGGATGAGACGGACATGGCTGGGAAGGGAATGAGAATCCTCCCCTGAAATGCCCATGTCAGATTGGCAATATTTTCCCATAATGCATGTAAATCTCATTCTCTGGCACCATCTATAATGCTGCAGATGCACTACGAAATCTTCTAGAAACTCCCGATTGTCGCTTCCGCCAGTCAAAACCAAGACAGAGCGCACCTCCTCTGCCACCTTCCCCACGGCCTCCCTACGAAACTCCTCTCTCAAGGGAATATAATCCGCCCCCAAGAGAAGTCTAGTCTTCCCACCAGCATAGGAACGCTCATACCTCTCCCTTTCAAGGTCAATATTATAATTAATGATCGCATCGGCAGAAATATAGTCCTCACCGCACCAAAAGCATGCCACCTTCGTCCCCTGCCGCAATCTGCAGACAAAGGCGTCTGTCACATCATAACTGTCCACCAATATCATGTCCGCACCAATTTTCCTAACGCAGGCAAGGGTGGCATCTGCCGCCCCCACGGAATAATCTCTGTAATCCATATTCAGGCAGTGGCATGGATAGCCTGTCTCCGCCAAAAATCCCAGCGTATCCTGATCTGATGCAATAAAATGACACGACACCTCCCAGCAGTCATGAAGCATGGCCGCCAATGCGAGGCAGCGCATGACATGCCCTTGGCCTATCGTCCCATTAGCATCCACTTTAAAGCAAATCTTTTTCATTCTTCACCACCACGTCTCGGTATTTCATCGCCACCACGCCCCGGGCGTAATTCCCGATATCCACCGGATTTTCCCTTCCTGCCGCATTTTCTCCCAGCATCTTGGGAAAATTGATGCCACAGGCGTGGGCATGGGAATATCCGCCGCCAAATCTGGGATTCACCTCCAATACCTCATAGTGGTTTCCACATTGAAAGATATCTATATCGACAGGCCCGGACAGCCCCAGACTCTTCACGGTTTGCTTTGTCAGAGAAAATAATTCCTCCTCCAGAACGGAGACGGATTTCTCTGTCTTCCCGGCCCTCATGGAAATCTTCTTTTTTGCAAAAATCGACACCACTTCACCGCTGAGGAAATCAACGTATGCGTCCACGCCATACTCCTCCCCCTCCATGCAGGACTGTACCACCATGGACTCGCCATCGCCCTCATGCGCTTCCAGCTGCTCCCGAGTGCCAATCTGCCGCAGGCCAATGCTCCCGCAGCCATATCTTGGCTTTACTATTACGGGAAAGGAAAGGCTTTCCAATGCCTCTCTTTCCTCCTGCGGGTCAATTGTCCTGACACAGGGGATGCCGCATTTCCTCAAATGCTGATACAGCAAATACTTATCCCGGCAAATCCGCAGACCTTCTATATGGGATACCGCCACCAAAATGCCCTGTTCTTGGAACGCTTTCCGGCATTCTGCAATCAGTTCCAATTCATCCTCCCGCAATGGCAGCACCATGCCAACCTCTTCTCTTTGGCAAATCTCCAATATTTTGGGGATATATTGGGAATCCGTAATCGGGGGCACTCTATAGCAAGAATCAGATAAGTACATTGCTGGCGCATACTTGCTGCAATCCGTTGCCACCACCTTGCCCCAGATATCCTCTTCCATGAAATATTTCACCAGATGGCAGCTGGATCCGGCGCTCAAAACCAGAACATTCATTGTACCCCTCCCCAGAAATCACCTAAAAATTCCCTATTGATACACATCTCTTCCTCTTTCTACGTTGTCTGCAACGATTCATTCCCGATATATTTCCACTTCAATGGCGTTCCCTTTTTCAAATCCTCCCTGGCATGTCTTCCAAGAATTTCCTCATAATGCTTCGTGTGCAAGCCATACCCCGGCCTGATGGATTTCACGTTATCCCGAGTAAAGGCTTCCCCCTTCCTGATATCTTTTGCAATATAGAGGGAGCGGGAACGCTCCCTGCTCTTCTTCTGCCGGTCCGTCAACTCATAGGTCACCTGACCCAAGGCCTTCTCCGTATTCCTCACGTCGGACACCAGCCTCTCAAGTTCCGCCGGCTCCATGGAAAACATGGCATCCGGCCCGCCATCCTCCCGGCTCAGGGTAAAATGTTTTTCTATCACCGTTCCACCCAGCGCCACAGAAGCGATGGAAACACAGTTTCCCAAGGAATGGTCCGACAGCCCCACGAGGCACCCAAACACCTCCCCCATATTCCCCATCGTCCTAAGATTCAGGTCTTCATAGGGAGTAGGATACTCGGATACGCATTTGAGCAAAATCAACTGCTCATTCCCTTCCTTATGACATGCTTCCACAGCCCTGACAATATCCTCCAAGCCGGCGATGCCAGTGGATAGAATCATGGGCTTTCCCTCTCTGGCCGCCCTCCGTATCAGAGGAATGTCATTGATCTCATAGGAGGCAATCTTGTATGCCGGCAAATCAAATCCATGGAGAAAATCTACGGCTGTCAAATCAAAGGGGGTAGAAAAACAGGTGATCCCCAATTCCCTTGCATATCCGAAGAGCTCCTCATGCCACTCCCAAGGAGTGTAGGATGTCTGATAGAGTTCGTACAAATTCATCCCGTCCCAAGGGCTGCCCGGGGTGGCCAGAAATTCCTCTCCCCGCACATCAAGGGTCAGGGTATCCGGGCGGTAGGTCTGCAACTTCACCGCATCTGCGCCAGACTCCCTAGCCGCCCGGATAATGTCCTTCGCCCTTCCCAAATCCTGCAGATGATTGGCAGACATTTCCGCTATGATATATGCCGGATGCCCCATGCCAATCTTCCTTCCATCAATCGCAACCTCTCTCATTTTCTTCCTCTCCCTTAGCAAACGTCCTTCCTTCAGGCATGCATTTGATATAAAACGTCCTGCCTGCTCACGTCCATGATGCATCTCCCTTCTATAGTAGTAC
>CASGVX010000148.1 GCA_949346185.1 uncultured Lachnospiraceae bacterium | reverse complement strand
ATAGTGATAGGCTGCTTTTAAAATCATGAAAAAAATAGCATGGAATGTTCCGAAACGAACCCCCACAGAATCTTGAGAATATAACTTCTGATATCGCTGCCGCATCTCTGCAGCCGCCGCCTTCGTAAATGTAATCACAAGAATTTCGGAGGGGGACACCCCCCGCTCCGAAATGAGATAATGTATCCTCTCCGTAATCACCCTCGTCTTGCCAGAGCCAGGCCCTGCCAGAACGAGCATAGGCCCCTCAAAATGAGTGACCGCCTGTCTCTGTCCCTCGTTCAGGTTTGTCATTTGCTGATATCTGCCTCCAATTTCTCCATTCCTATCCTAATGCGGGCGATAGACTCCTCTTTGCCCAGAATCTCCATCAGTTCATAAGCGCCCCCCGGCGTCATCTGCTTTCCGGAAACCGCCGTGCGCAAAGGCCACAGCACCCTGCCATTTTTCAACTCATGCTCCGCCACATATTCCTTGCAAAGCGCCTCGATGCCTGAGACAGAGAAATCCTCTAAAGCCTCCAGCAATGGCAGCATGTCCCTCAATACCTCCAATGAATTTTCACTGTTCGTCTTCATCTTCTTATGAGTGTACATCGCCACATCATAGTCAGGAAGCGTATCGAAGAAATCAATTTTCTCCTTGATATCCGGAAATACCTCGATTCGCGTCTTTACCAACTCTGCAATTTTTTCCAAATCATAATCCTTCGTCACCTTTTCCCGAATCACTGGCAGCGCATACTCCAGATAGCGTTCCCAATCCATGGCCTTAATGTATTCCCCATTCATCCACTTTGCCTTGGTTATGTCAAATACCGCAGGAGACTTGCTGATATGGTGATAATCAAAAGCCTCCTCCAGCTCCTTCAAAGAAAAGATTTCCCTGTCCTCGCTGGGGCTCCATCCAAGCAAAGCCACGAAATTCACCACTGCCTCCGGCAGAAAACCCTGCTCCAGCAAATCCTCCACAGAGGCATGCCCGCTTCTCTTGGATAATTTCTTATGGTTCTCATCCGTGATAGTGGGACAGTGCACATACTCAGGCACCTCCCAGCCGAAGGCTTCATAGAGGCGATTGTATTTGGGCGCTGAGGAAAGGTATTCGTTCCCCCTCACCACATGGGTGATTTCCATCAGATGGTCGTCAATGACATTGGCAAAATTATATGTGGGATAACCGTCCGTCTTAATGAGAATCATATCGTCCAACTCCTCATTCTCCACAGTGATATCTCCATAAATCGCATCATGAAATACTGTCGTGCCCTCTGCGGGAATATTTTGGCGAATGACATAAGGCATGCCTGCCGCTAGGTTCGCTTCCACTTCCTCCTTGGACAGATGGAGGCAATGCTTGTCATACTTGGCAATCTCCTTGCCATCCTCCGTCTTATCCGACGCCCGAAGGCTGTCCAGCCTTTCCTTGGTACAGAAGCAGTAATAAGCCTCTCCCTTTTCCACCAACTGCTTTGCGTAGTCTAAGTACATGCCGCTCTCCATGCGCTCGCTCTGGACATAAGGACCATAGCCCCCATCCTTATCCGGTCCCTCGTCATGCTTCAGCCCAGTCAATTCCATGGTACGGTATATGATGTCCAATGCCTCCTCCACAAACCGCTCCTGATCGGTATCCTCAATGCGGAGAACGAATGTTCCTCCCTCATGCTTCGCAATCAGATACTCATACAGTGCCGTGCGAAGGTTGCCCACATGCATCCTTCCAGTAGGACTTGGCGCAAATCTTGTTCTAATCTTACTCATCTCCAGCCTCTCTTTCCTAGTAATTATTTTATGCATAAGCCGACTCCGGCTTTATTATGACATAAAAATCACTCTTTCGCAACATTTGTCAGGAAAGAGTGATCTACAATGATTTTTCATCCGGCTGCTCAGGAACCTTCGAGCAATGTCACAACTAATTTTGAATAGTTCCTTAGAATCCGCCTTGATTCTTACTCTTCATAATCCGTAATATAGCCAAATATTTCAGAAATATTTCCGTATGCCCGGTAGTTCGCTCTCTCATCTCCCACATTCTCCCTAGTGTTAATAAGAATTAGCTTATCCCCACCATAGTAGCGCAGCATGCTCTGCCAAGTGAGAGAGTTCAGATGGGTTCCCACCACCAGCAGCACATTGGCATATTCTATAGCATTGCAAGCCTTTGTCAGCCGGGCATTGTCCAACATCTCCCCGAAGAGAGAGAACCCTGGACGCAAAATAATCTGACAGTCGTCACATTTCGGAACATGCTTTGACTCCCTAATGTATTTCGAGCCAAAAACCTTGCCGCAGGAAGGGCACTTATTATCCTCCACCGTGCCATATAGCATTATCACGTGATCGCAGCCCGCCTCCCTGTAACTGTCATACACCATGCGAGTGACAATATCCGTTAATTTCCCCCTTTTCTCCAGTTCCGCAGCTGCTCGATACACGGTGGTCAGACTCGGCTCTCTCGCCCCCAAGACAACTTCCTTATAATAATCATAGAACACCTCTACCTGCCGGGTAAAAAACTGCTCCGTCATAATCTCTTCCCCAGAGTATCCATACTTCTGCTCTATATCATACACCATGTGCTCTGCCCGAACGCCGTTCATGCCGGACTCTCTGGTAACCTCGCTCCCACTCACCAGAACAATATTGCCATTCCCGCGAATCACTTCCCTGATTCGATCCAAATTCTTTTCCATCACAATCCCTCCTCTCGGGACTGTCCATTTCCGCCAAAACTTTCAGCCCTCTTTTTCTCTATGATATACCCTCTAACAAGCCACCATATCTATTTCAATCTATGCTGGCGCATTAGTCGCCCAAGTATGTACAGATGCAGTTTACCGCATTGTCAATGCCAGACACGTCACTGCGAATCACCAGGTCATAATTATTCAGATTCAGCCACTTCTCGCCTACATGGTAATTATAGTAATTGCCACGCCGCTTGTCATTCTTCATAATAATCTCCGCCGCCTTTTTCTCGTTCACCTGATAATTGTGAATAGCCCGCTGCAAGCGGTAATCCAAGGATGCTCGCACGAAAATATTGAACACATTGTCCCGCTCCTTCAATACATAATCCGCACATCTTCCCACGATTACGCAAGGTCCTTCCTCTGCCACCTTGCGAATCACGTCCGACTGGGCAAGGAAAATCCTATCATCCAAAGAAAGGCCTGAAAACCCAAAATCCTGATTGCCATATACATTGATTCCCATAGCCAGAGAGTACAGCAGGCTATTGGTCGCCTTGTCCTCTGCCCTCTCGAAACTCTCCTCCGCAAAGCCGCTTTCCTTCGCAGCCCTAGTAATCAGTTCGTTGTCATAAAAAGGGATTCCATATCGCTTGGCAATCTTTTCGCCAATTTCCCGTCCCCCGCTGCCATACTGCCTTCCGATTGTAATTATCTTATCCATAGAAATCCCGCCTTTCCGTCCTCCCGCAAAAGCCAACTTTACTGCTCATGCTGCAAATAATGCAATCTGGCAGCTCGCGCTGCCAGAAATCGTCTCATATTCCAGTCATCTGCAAAAACGCCGCCATCCAACGCCATCGTCCCCTTCATGAAGACGCCCATTATGACTGCCAATAGCGCTCTTAGAACAGCAGGTTCATCCGCTGACGCTCATCTTCCTGCTTCTTTCTCTGCATCATAAAATTCACCGTATCCAAAAGCTGCTTCTTATTCATATCGGAAACTGCCTTGGCAAAGTCCGTATCCGCCATATTGCTCACAGTTTTCGTGAGATTGTAGGAAGTCTGGGTATTGTAACCGATGGTATGATCCAGAGAATTGCTCTGAGCGCCAATGCTGCTGCGGTTAGAAGACACCTTGGACAGCGCATCGTCAATAGTCTGGATGTCAAAATCCTTTGTCACATCAAAGTCTGCAATCCCCAGCGCCTGCAGTGTGGCGTTCCCAGTGTCAATGGTCTGACCCTGCCCCGCATTCGCCCCGCTCTGGATGTACATATCTGAATTAGAACCATCCAGCAGCTTCTTAGTATTGAACTCCGTATTGTTGGCAATATCGGAAATTCCCTGCTTGAGCTGATCCACCTCGTCCTGAATGGCCCGTCTGTCCCCATCTGACAAGATTGCCGTATTCGATGCCTGTACTGCCAGTTCCCTAATGCGCTGCAAACTCTCAGTAATGCTATTGTATGCGCCATCTGCCACATTCAGCACACCTTTTCCATCCTCCGCATTCCGAGTACCCATGTCATAGCCGTTAATCTGTCCAATCTCGCCCTGAACAATACTCATCTGGGCAGCCCCGTCCGCAGCAGACTGTAGTTTGCTTCCGCTGGCTATCTGACCGTAATAATTGCTTGTTCCAACACCTGAAATACTCATATCCATCACTCCTCCCAATTCATTTATCATCTTTCCAATCCCGAATTTCATGGCAAATAAGGGGGTATTTGACATTCTCTTTTTTATTATAGCACATTTTTTATAAAATGAAATACGCTTTTCGGATTTTCACTAAGAAATTTCGATATGTTGTTACTGTGAGAATAGTAACGATATATTTCATTGACAATCCCATATGGCAATGTTACTATTTACTATGAAAGTAAAGCAGCGCGAACAATCATGTCTCATGGGAACATGAACGGACATTAAGCGCACCACCTGTATGATGCAGCTACATGAATGGCAAGAAAGGATGGTTTTGATTTATGAATGAAGAGAATAAACATTTATTTTTTGACGAAGACAGCGAATACACTGCCACCATTACCGTCACAGACGAGAACAACAACGAAATCGAGGCTGAAATCATAGCCTCGGTAGAAATCGAAGAACTCGGGAAAGAATTTGTGGCCCTGCTCCCCACCAGCGCCAAGCCTGATGACATGGCAGAGGTAGAAGCCCTGATTCTGGAATACTCCGAAGACGAGGAGGGCGAGCCGGTGTTTACCCCCATTGAAGACGAAGAACTCTTCGATGTGGTTAGCGAAGCCTTCGACCAGTTTTTCACCGAACTGACAGACGAAGAGGAGGAAGAGGAGGAGGAATCCGGAGACTATCTGGATAATTTGCGAATCCTTCCAGGCGTTTCCATCAAAAAAGACTGAGAGCCCGTCAGGCAAGGCAGATGCTGCCTTGCCTTTTTTTCATTTGCTGGAACTCCACGCCCTCTCTTCCCGTTCCATCTCAAAATAGAGCCTAAAAACATTCCACTGGCTGTTGGTAGGGGTAAGGACGGCCTTATAATCCACAGGAATGCCCTTCTTCCTCAGCATGGATAGCACCTTGTCCATTTTCTTTTCCTGCACGTCACAAAACAAAAGCAAAGACCTTTCCGGAAGTTCTCCAGCATGCTTTTCCCCAGATATAGCAGTTCCTCTACATATCTTTGCCAGCGTCTCTTTGAAGCAAGCTGGATCAACAGCCTCGGCTTTCAGCCGAAGGTTGGACGCCACCCCTTTTATTTCCGAAACATGCCCAGACTGAAATATCAATATCTTTTCCATCACGCAACCTCCATAAGCAATATGGAAACAGTATACAGGATGGCAACGATTCTGACAAGAAATTCCCATTCTTTTCCGTCAATAATGAACCATATAGTTACTATTCACAGCCGACTATATTCGAGAATTTTTGGCATGTTTCATGCCAAA
>CASGVX010000147.1 GCA_949346185.1 uncultured Lachnospiraceae bacterium | reverse complement strand
AGAACCCGGATGAGGGAGCGATTTCCTCCAGCGGAGAGATTTCATAAGTAGGTTCCTCCGTTGTCCAGAACGTGCGTCTGGCAGCACAGGAAAAGATATGGAGCAAGTCTGGCTGAAAATCCCGAATTTCCACTCCCGCCGCCTTAATGCTATCTACAATCGTCGCCGGATCCCCATAGGATATCCGCACCACAGAACCCACGTCCATATCCGAGGACATGGTGATAGAGTCGTCCGGGTTGCTTGCCACCGGCACCCGCAGGATTGTGGTGCCATTATGCTCATAGAACATAGGAAATTCCAAGGTATGATAGAAGAAATTCTCGTCATTCTGTATTTTCAAATACTTCTGATATACCTGATAAGCCGGAAGGCCATCCAATTCCTGCAGGATTCTCCCCTCTGACTTGGTGATATAAAACTTTCTTCCCAGAGGCTTCCAGCCTGTAATCTTCATGGACTCCACATAGAACCGCTCCCCGCCGAACAGAACCAGCACCACGGACTTCGTGGCATATCCCCCATCTTTGGAAAACACCGCGGAATCAGAACTGGTAATGTCCTCGCTGCAGGAGATCCCGCCGAATATTTGAATGTCCGGCCTGACATCCTTCAATCCCACGCAAAAGCTGGTGGTAGAATTTTCAGGAATCGTGCAGTAGAGTTCCACCGCCTTCACCCAAGGATTGCTTTCCGTTTCCTCAATCACCTGACGGGTAATCTCCGATATGGGAGAGGCGCATGTATCATACTGCAGGACTTTGACCTGGGTATCCTCATCCTCAAATACCGTGCAGATTACCGTCATTTCCCCGGAAACCTGACAGTCCACGATATTTCCGCTGGTAGAGCAGCCCATATAAGGCGCCTCGGGAAACACCTCATCCAAAACGCCGCACAAATCCCCAATCGGCTCCCGCTCCAATATCGTAGAGTATACCTGAAAGAAAAGATTCGTATTGCCATTTTTCCCGAAATGGCTCTGCAGCGTCTTCATCTCCGTCCGAAATGCATCCGCTCCTGCATATGCAATCTCAAACTGCTTCATGACACTCCCCCTCCTTTCGTCTACAATATTCTATCATATACTCTATGTGTTTTCCACAGAAAAATAGCCCAAACTCCATAAACAAAAAACCACATTGACCGTGAATAGTAAACCGCATGGCTGCCGTCCGCTCCACCATAGCAGCGAAAACCCATTTCCAATGCGTCCATGCTTACAGGCCATCATCCACCTCCATGCGGCTGCCCTCTCTCGACTTCTCAATCCGAATCTGCTGGGGAATATTCGTGGTCAATTCCTCCCGGTGGCTGATAATCCCCACCAGCTTATTCGTGCCGGATAAGGCCATCAGGGTATCCAAGGCACAGGCAATGGACTTGCCATCCAATGTGCCGAACCCCTCGTCTATGAACAAGGCATCCGTCTGAATCCCTCCCAAATGGGAAGCAACCGTATCCGAAAGTCCCAAGGCCAGACTGAGCGATGCCTGAAAGCTCTCCCCGCCAGAGAGATTCCCCACCGGCCTCCTATGCCCCGTAAAATTATCAAACACTTCCAAATCTAAAAAAGCATTTCTCCTCTTATCCGAGAACTCCCTCTTCCTGAACAGCTCATACCTGCCATCGCTCATGGGAAGCAATCTCCGATTTGCCGCAGCAAGGATGCCGTCAAATCCTGCCGCCTGAACATACTGTTCCAAGGTAATCTTCTCACCCCCGCTAATCTGTCCTGCTACCAGCCGATACAGACGGCTGCACAGGGCATTTTCCCTTTCATGCTTCCGAAACTCTGCCTCTTTGCCAAGAATCCCCTTCCTAATCCTATCGTTATTTTTCCTTCGCCTGTCAGCCTCTGTCTTTCGCTCCCGCAATGCTTCCACCCGAAGGGCTTGCTCCCTCTGCTGGGATTGCAGAACCTGGACATCCATCCACGTCCGATTCCGGGCATCTGCCTGAGCCTGTGCCAGATTGCTTCCATTGTTCTTTACCCTGTTATCATAATCTGCCCTCTCATACTCATTATTCTTAAGCACCTCCTCCGGAACTACATAGCGCAGGAACTCCTCCCGAGAGACAAACTGATTCTCCTCCATCGCCTGTTGAAATCCTTCCCTGAGGCGTTTCTCTTCCTCCTGCCCCTTTCGGTATTCCGTCTTTAGCGTGGCGAGAGCCGACTCCTGCTCCGTCTCCTTTAATCCGGCTTCCCGCTCCTCCTTCTCAGCAGCGCCAATGGCTTCTGCAATCACTTTCCACTGCCTCTCGACCCTCCTCTGCTCTTCCTGTGCTTCCCGAAAAGTCCCATACTCCAGCTCCCCCAGACTATGCAGCAACGCCCTCTTTTCTGCCAATTGGGTCTGGCTCTCCTCCTTCTTCTTCCCAAAGGCCTCCTTTCTGGCAGCAAGTTCTTCCGCCTCCCTCCCCCGGATATCTGCCAAGGCCTCCTGATTCTTTGCCAGAACAAGGCATTCTCTCCGGACTGCCACCTCTCTCTGCGCTAATTCTCCCCTCCGTGTTTCCATTTCCTCTTCCGCCTCTGCCATCAGAGAAAACAGCTCCCCCCAAGGCATTTCTTCGGAACATTCCACAGCAAGGAAATCTGATGCCAATAGTTCCATCATGGATTCTCTGAGGGACACGCCCATGGACTCCAGCGATGACTTGGCACGCTCCACCTGACGAAGAGCCTTTTCCTTCTCCTCCCTTGCCTCCCCTTCTGCCTGCTGCAGCTTTTCCAACGCCTCCTCGGTAATCGCCTCCTCTGGCAGCGGAGCCAGGCTGGGATGATAGAGGGAGCCGCATACCGGGCACGCCTCCCCCTCCTGGAGGGACCGGGCTAAAAGTCCCGCCCTGCAGCGATCCAAGACAATCTCTCCCCGCCTCCTATGATTCTCCCTCTCTTCCCATATTTTCTGCTTTTCCAGAAAAGTTTCCTGCCTCTCGGACAACGTCAGCTCTCTTTTCTGATAGGACGGAATCTCCTTCTGGCTGACCTTCCTTGCCCTTTTCTCCCACTCTCCCAAGGATTTCTTATCATTCTGCAGCACCGCCAGCTCTGCCGGCCTATTTTCCAATACGGCAATCTCCCTCTCCAAGCCAGCCACCTTCTCCCGCCAGTTCTCCTCAGCGGCCTGAATTTCTGATTCCTCTTTTTCCAGCATTTCCCAGACTTCCTCCAAGCCAGCCACCTGGGCAGCCAAGTCATCCCGCTGACGATATTTGGCAAAATCCTCCCCCAATTTTTGGGCTCTTCGCTTAAACTTCTCCCCCTCCTGCTCCCTATCTCTGGATTTCTGCAAATCCTCTGCCGCCTTGCGGTGCCTTTCCCTTGCGGCCGTCAATTCCTGTTCCCTCGAAGCAATTTCCTTCTCTGCCACCGCAAGTTCTTCCCGCTTCCTGCGCCAATGCCCATAGGAAGGATACACCTCCCTGACAGCGGCAGTCTGCCTCTGGACGAGAAGGGACAGTTCCTCCATCTCCCCCCTCTGACTCGCCAGATTCCGCTCCTCCTCCTGCAGTTTCTGCAATTTTTCCAAGAATCCATTATTGGTATCTGCCACGGCAAGGGCACGATTCTTCTCATCCAATCTCTTGGCGGCGACCTCTAGTTCCTTCTCCAGTTCCGCAGACGCTCTCCCATCTTCCTCCAGGATCTGCCCGAGAAGTTCCGCCATCTCCTCCAGATTCCAAGCACTCCCGCTCTCCAAGGCATTCTCCTTCAGTTCCTCCAGCCTCTCCCCATAGGCACTGCCCTCCCCAGTCTCCCCGTCAGCAAAATATTGGAGTATGCTCTGCTCTGCGGCATCCCTGCCCCTTGCGCTGGCATTTCTCCTAGCCTTGAGCTTCTCCCCAACCTTCCGGTACCCATCTGTCATAAATATGGTGCGGAAAATCTCCGTCCTAGCATCCGTATCCGCATTGAGAAGTTCCCGAAATTCCCCCTGGGCAATCATCACAATCTGCTTGAATTGCTTCACATCCATGTGGAGAAGTTCCCTCACTGCCTTATCCACTCTCGCCGTCCCCTCCACAGGCACGTCATCGCCGCAGTATAGCACCGCCCTCTCCTCCTGGGTAGTCGTCCCCTCCCCCCTCTTCTTCTCCCGCACATAAGCCGGCTGGCGGTACACATGGTATGCCTTCCCCTGATGGGAAAAATAGAAATCCACGAAGCTCTCCACCCCCGGCTTGGCATAATCGCTCCTGAGATGGATGGCATCCCGATATTTTCCGCTGCTCACCCCATATAAGGCAAAACAGATGGCATCAAAAATCGTGGTCTTTCCCGCCCCAGTATCCCCGGAAATCAAAAAAAGCCCCCGCTGCTCAAACTGCTCAAAGCAAATCTCCGGCATGGTCTCTCCATAAGGGCCGAAGGCGCTGATAATCAATTTAATCGGCTTCATCTGCCACACCTGCCTCTCCTGCCACTTCCATCATGATCTTCTCTTCCTCCCCGCTGATTTCCTGCCCATACATCATCTGGTAAAAATCTCCGATCATTTCCCGGAAAGATTTCTCCCCAGCCACCCTAGAGAAATCCAAATCCTCCCCCTCCCTGGTTCGGGAATTTTCATAATCCACCTTCATGGCATTGGGATAATGCTGTCTGATAATCGCCATGGCATCGGAAATAGGCGTTTCATCCGTAAGCGTCACGTAGATATAATCCTCTGGCGACAGAATATGTTCCTTCTGAAGTATCTGCTCCATCTTGCCCTTGATCTGCCTCATATCCCGAAAAGGCTTCAGGGGAACCAAGTCCACCGCCACTTCCCCCTTTTTTCCCAGAGCAATCACTGGCACGGACTTCTCATTGCAGATCTCGCTGAGGGAATATTTCAGGGGCGAGCCGGAATACCTCACCCTGTCTCCCGCCACTTTCTGGGGCGAATGGATATGCCCTAGAGCCACGTAATCAAAAGCATCAAAGCAATCCGCCCCAATCTTCTCCACTGCGCCCACATGCTGCACCGCCGCATTCTCCGAGCCGGCCAGCTCCACCTCTCCGCTCCGGCCTGCCACAAACTGGTGAGCCACTAGGATATTTCGCTCCCTCACGTCAATATCCTCCCGTTCGATCACGGTCCGCACCGCCTTGTCATAGGAATCAATTTCCTGTTCCGGGAAGAAATGCCTCACCTGAGACGCCTTCACGAAGGGCAGAAGATATATATTCACCCTGCCATGCTCGTCCTCTACCGTCTGCCTAGATAGCGCGCCCTCGTACTTAGAAGCAATATAGATGTCATGAGAGGCAAACAGTCCGCTGCCAAAGTGAAGCCTCTCGTCAGAATCATGGTTCCCGCTGATGATAAATGCCTTCATCTTCCGCTCCGCCATCTGGCACAGGAATCGGTCAAATACCCGCACCGCCTCCTCGCTGGGAACAGACTTGTCATATACGTCTCCCGCAATCAAGATTCCATCAATTTCCCGCTCCGCCCCAATCTCCAAAATCTGATCCAGAATATATCTCTGATCCTCAATCATACTATAGTCATTCACAGACTTTCCAATATGCAAATCCCCTAAATGTATTAATTTCATCTATTTTCCTCTCCCTATAACCGCATAAAACAAATGGAACTTAGGAACTGTTAAGAAATAAATCTTCACATTTTGCTTGCTGGAATCTCCATC